>MHEI01000024.1:7369-7866 GCA_001805165.1 Nitrospirae bacterium RBG_16_43_11
ACCCATTGACCCCTTTTGAGGGATAATAATTTGATAATAACTAAGGAGGTGACACATGAGTAAAGAGATAATCATTGATGCACTAAATAAAGACCTTGCGCTGGAGATTGCGGCAACACTTCAGTATTTACATCATCATTGGACAGGAGAAGGGTTTGACAGTCCGGCAGTGCTTGAATTATTTGAGAAGATCGGGCGTGATGAGATGAAGCACATGGAGATGATTGCAGAGAGGATAAATTACCTGGGGGGTGATCCGACTACTACTCCGTCTGAGATTAAGAAGGGTGGAGATCTTGTAAAGATGATGAAGGATGATCTTGAGGGTGAGAATATAGCGATAACTCAGTACAAGGCGCACATTAAGCTTTTTGATGAGTTGGGTGATCCTACAAGCAGGCTTATGATGGAAAAGATACTGTCTGATGAAGAAAGGCATGCTGATATATGGGAGACTACGCTGGGGATAAAGAAATAGGTTGCCCGATAATACAGCC
>MHEI01000025.1:0-498 GCA_001805165.1 Nitrospirae bacterium RBG_16_43_11
CTTCAGGTCGGCCTCCTTAATCTCCTTTTCCTTCTGTATCCTGAGCACACCAAAGTATGCCTGAGACACAATCATGACTATGTCCTCTCTGGTAATCTCAACTCCCCTCTCACCTGCTTCAAGCATATACCCCGCCTGCCTTAGCGCACTCCATTCCCTGCCGCCCCTGTAAATGGGAAGAGATAATCTGAGACTGTAATTTAAGGCATTATCAGGTTGTATCACAGTAATTGAGGAACTCTTCTCCTCAGAGAACCTGGTATAACTCCCCTCGGCGGTTAACGATGGCAGGATGCTTGACACCGCCTTCTTTCTCGTCTGCTGAAACTGATATAATCCCTCTCCTGCAATCTTTACAGCCTCGTGATTTTTTAAGGCAAGCACATATGCCTCCTGCAGGGATAGTACCTGTTCTTCTGCATATACAGAATGTACGGAGTATGACGAAACAGGCAAGATGTTAAAAACAAGGAGGATAATAATTGTGGAAAGAAGTGA
>MHEI01000025.1:575-748 GCA_001805165.1 Nitrospirae bacterium RBG_16_43_11
GGAATGGCAATCGTCAACTAAAAAATATCATCTTGCGTATATGGCACATTGTCATTACCTTTGCTGAACAGCCTGTAGTCTAAGGACGCTTTATTATCAGGATATACAACAGGATATTTTTCATAAACAAATTGATTATGCCATTCGTCTGAAGTCAAGTCACTTCCGATGTA
>MHEI01000025.1:794-3438 GCA_001805165.1 Nitrospirae bacterium RBG_16_43_11
TCGCCCTCTTAAGGTGATACAATTCATCGTAAGTCTGTTCTTCCTTTATAAAATCTGAGACACCGGCAATCTCACTCAATCCGATCATTTCACCTGCAGGAAATAAGAGGAGGATAAAACTTGCAAAAAAGACAAGGACTGCGACTTGAATCGCAAAAAATACCCTGTTATTATCTTCAAACTTTTCTTTAACGTGTCCTTTAGTAACTATCATTTCTTCATCCTTTTTTGATGTTGATGTTTGTGAGATCAGACCTGAAAGCATTAAGGTCAGCAGTATCTTATAAATATGAAATCTGCTTAGTTGAGAAATTTCAATAATGTCCGGAATGTCACGGTTACCGTCAATCAGATTATATTCAGTCACTTCATCACGACTTAATTTGGTGAACAGTAGTTCAACCTCAGATCCTCTGTCAGTTTGAGAAAAGATAATATTATCGGATGGTATCTTACTCTCAATATTGCTCCATTCATCAACCATCCTTGAGCCTTCCATCAGGATAAAGTCAGTCTGTAAAGGTATCTGATATTCCCTGTCGTAATCAATATCGCCTGCCTCAAATTTATACCACCCATCCTTCCATCTCAATACACAGAAAATAACATCCATTAACTGTTGCTGCAGCGCCTCCTTTACATCTTCTTTGGAAACAAGTCCTGAAGAAACAAATAAATTCCCTATTCTTTCCTTTGACATTTCCTGAATATGAAGGGTTTTTGCTACATCCTGTTCTTCTAATTTACCGGCCTTTACCAGGAGCTCCCCAAGCCTCATAGTTTCTCCACCGTTTATTGATGTAGCAAATACAATCTGGCCATTGTCGAAGTGTAAAGTAGTGGATTCATTTTTGTGAGAAATAGTCACAACTCCACTCTTCTTCTGCATGGATATAAGTTGCAGGATATCAGCAAGTCCGAAGTCTTTTATGGAACCTTCTAAGGACATTCTATTAGTATTACGCTATCCTTTTAATCATCGTTCCCGTCGCATTGCCTTCAGTTCAGTCAGGTATGGACGGATTCCGGTGAAAAATAGCAAAACATATGACAAAAATATTAATGATATCCACAGGAGGGGAGGCCATTCAGGGAGATAGTATGCAGTAGTCCATGTGCTGCCGGTTTTCCCTGTTATTAGTCCTGAAAGCCCTATGCAAAATATCATGCTCAATATGATACCTTTACCAATTTGCCCCCGGAACATGTGCCACAGCCCGGGCACAAGGAAGTATATTTGATTAAATTTCCCAGCCGGTTCCTGACTCTCTTGCCCCTTCATTCTGCAATTCCTGCAAATGGTGCCGAATATCCTTGAACCGGTGCACCGGCCGCATACAGTCCTGTTACACCCGGGGCAATAGTATGCCATAGGTGTAACAGGTTTAATATATGAAAGGACGGACAGGATTATTCCAATGCTGATCCCTAAGAAGGGAAATCGCTCTGCAGGTATCCTGATCAGGGCATTAAGAATTCTAATTACAAGTGTAGTTGCACCTTCTGAAGGAGACAATGCAACATACCACATATCCTGCACATTCAAAGGGTAATCAATTACCCTGTATCCGCTGCCCTTTGCAGAAAGTGCCGTGAACCGTTCAACATCATGAAGGTTGATTTTTTTTGCTGCCTCGTAGCTCTTTTCTGCCTCGGTAAATAAAAGTTTTTCCCTGTATGCCTGACCGAGATTGTAAACAGGTATGGGGGACTCCGGCGATTCCTTAATCGTATCCATATAGTATCCTATCGCCTTATCAAAGTTACCCATGGAGAAGTATATGTTGCCTAATGAATTATTGGCATTTATCCTGATTGATTTTTGATTGGAATTCAGCAAGTTCTCATAATAATAACGCGATTCCTCCGTCCTTCCTTCTTTATTAGCCAGGTATGCAATGCTTAAAGGTATGTAATAGTTTCCCGGTTCCATTCGTAGTTGATCTTTAAGTTTTTCTATCAGCGACGGTTCCCCATAGCCTCTGTTTACAGCTAATAGTCCCTTAAGAGTAACGTTATTATGTGCCGTTATGTAGATGGAAGTATATTTCAGTGTCTTTGGCAGGAAGAGAAAGAATAGTATGAAGATCACTGCATATATCTTTTCTTTTTTGCTCAGGTATATCCATGTTATAACAATCCAGAACAGGACAAACCAGACTAATCCAAACAGCAGGGGGAAAAAGGCAATAATAAAGAAGAATATTATATTGAAAGGACTTTTAATAAAGCCGGAAGTTATCTCATTAAATGTATGTAAGAAAAGAGGGAAATGCCGGCAGCACAATGCGATGATAAAGGCTAAGAAAGAGAGGCTGATTGCAAGAAGAATTACGGTGTACAACTTGCCGGTGTAGTTAAAGAGTGTCCAGAAGTCTCTGACTGATGCCTTTATCCCGCCCAAATATTCGGATGTAATTTCTCCAATGCTTGCTTTAGACATTTTTCCGAGTGACCTGGCAGCAAGATAATAAGACGGTGCATAGTCCTGTGATATCTCCTTAGCTATGACGCTTAAACGATGGGCATCCTCAGGTCTGCCTTTTTCAAGCGTTAAATACCCTTCCCTGACGACGAGTGCAGATACATCATCTATCCTTTTGATGCCAAGTTTGTATTTTGTCCTGACTATCTCTTCCAGTAA
>MHEI01000025.1:3447-11802 GCA_001805165.1 Nitrospirae bacterium RBG_16_43_11
AGATTTAGCGTTACCGGCAGCCAGTGCCGTTTGTCTCTCTTTCCACAACTTTTCAATTTCAACAGGTATAAACCTGTCATAACCGGTAACAGTATCTGCCAATGCAGAGTTAGCTGAAAGGAGTATCGTCAATAAAATTACAACGGTCTTTCCGCTCCCCTTTCCGATTTTGATTTCCTGACCTGCAATAAGTTTCCTGATATTTTCGACGTGCCGGAAATAGAGTAATGTAGAAATAATGACAGAGAAGATAATAAAGGGTAAATATTGCTCTCCAATTGCTGTTACGGCCGGTAAGATACCGAATGATATAAGCGCTGCCAGAGAAGAATACCGCCATATAAACATACTCCCTATCCATATGCCGATTGTGATCAAGCCTATATAAGGCCATAACGCAAGGAGGACGCCAAGACTGGTTGCAACCCCTTTACCTCCTTTGAATCTCAGGAACATGGTATAGTTGTGACCGATGATTGCAGCGAATGCAACTGCAAGAGTCCATATATCAACTCCCCATAACGATTTTGCAATTAATACCGGTATTAGTCCCTTCATGGCATCAAGTAAAAGTGTCATGGCACCTCCTGATTTTCCTGTAGTTCTGAATACATTTGTTGCGCCTATATTACCACTCCCCTTTTTCCTGATATCACCGGTCCCCATAATCCAGGCAATAATAATACCGAATGGTATTGAGCCGGCAATATAGCTGCCAAGGCACATGAATATCTTTATCATATTCATGTGCGCTTCACATTCATCCAAAACTTGATAGAGTAATCAAAGGCTGAGATTATTGCCAGAATTGCTGAAAACCATAGGACTATAGTTCCAACAGAATGTAAGTCTATCATTCTTTCAGTAAGGAATACAGGATAATCAAGTATGAGGAGCACTATTGCAATTATCTGGACAGTGGTCTTCAATTTCCCGATTTCCTTTGCAGCGATGACGATCCCTACTGATGA
This sequence comes from Nitrospirae bacterium RBG_16_43_11, assembly GCA_001805165.1. Classification (GTDB taxonomy): domain Bacteria; phylum Nitrospirota; class 9FT-COMBO-42-15; order HDB-SIOI813; family HDB-SIOI813; genus RBG-16-43-11. The sequence continues at coordinate 4,419 of MHEI01000025.1, forward strand.
TGCTATTGCCCGTAGTCCTGTTATAGCGATATCTCTTCCTATAATCAGTATTGCGAGCCATGATGTGACCCTCTGGAATTCGACGAGCATGATAAGAGCTGACATTACAAGCAGTTTATCTGCCACAGGGTCGAGTAGTTTGCCGGATAGTGTAACCTGTTTAAATTTTCGTGCAAGATAGCCGTCAAACCAATCAGTAAGAGACGCAAATATAAAAATAAGTGCAGCCAAATGCGATCGGGTTACTGACGGAATTGCGAATACTATAATGAAAACCGGTATTAATAAAATTCGAAGAATGGTAAGGATATTGGGCAGATTCAAATTTAACCCTTTGCCTTAAGTATGAAGTCTATTAACTCCCGGACAGCGCCTCCGCCCCCAGGTTTTTCTGTAACCATATCAACCGCCTCTTTGACTTCACTCACAGCATCTGCCGCAGTTGCAGAGAAACCAACCAAACCAAGGAGAGGGAGGTCTATGAGGTCGTCACCCATGAATGCAACGCATTCATCTGAGAGGTTATATTTCCCTTTTATCTGTTTATACGCTGAGACCTTGTCTGTTATACCCTGATAGACCTCTGTAATATTGAGTTCCTTAGCCCTGTGTTCTACTGACCTGGAACTTCTTCCGGAGATTATCCCTACATCTATACCGGCCTTTTTTATCAGGTAAATTCCATGTCCATCATGAATATGAAATGTCTTAAGTTCATTCCCATAACTGTCAATAAAAATCTTACCGTCAGTAAGAATGCCGTCAACGTCAAGCAGGAGGAATTCTATTTTCTTTGCCTTATCTGAAAGAGACGTACTTCTCACACTATTCCCTTTTTCAGCAGGTCATGCAGGTGTAATATCCCTGCAACTGTTCCGTCTTCATTAACTATAACAAGAGAGGTTATTGAATATGTCTCCATTATCTGAACTGCTGAGACTGCAAGTGCGTCTTTTTGTATTACCCTCGGATTCTTAATTGCAATCTCACCGGCAGTGAGTTTAAATATATCATTTTCCCTTCCGGTTTCCTTTTCGAGCAATCTTCTCAGGTCACCATCAGTGATAATCCCCAGGAGCCTGTTATTATCATCCAATACGGTTGTAACTCCCAGCTTCTTTGAAGTCATCTCATAGATGACATCCTTTAAATAACTCCCTTTGTAGACAACAGGGACGGTCTCACCTGTATGCATAATGTCTTCTACATGGAGGATGAGTCTTCTTCCAAGTGCTCCACCAGGATGAAAGAGTGCAAAATCTTCTTTCCTGAAGCCGCGTTTATCAAGAAGGGCAACTGCAAGTGCGTCACCCATAGCAAGTGCAACAGTAGTACTTGCTGTCGGCACCAGATTCATGGGACACGCCTCCTCTTTAATGCTTACATCCAGAACTACGTCACTGTTATTAGACAGTGTAGAGGCAGTCTTTCCCGTCATACAGATGATCTGCATAGTCATCTTCTTAAAAACAGGAAGTAAGGCTATAAGCTCATCTGTTTCACCGCTGTTGGATATTGCGAGTATTACATCGTTTTGCATTATCATGCCAATATCACCATGTATCCCATCTGCCGGATGCAGAAAAAATGATGGTGTTCCGGTACTGGCGAATGTTGCAGATATCTTTTTACCGATTAAACCTGATTTTCCCATTCCTGTAACAACGACCCTGCCTTTGCAGTTGTAGAGCAGGGAAATAGCATCAGAGAAGCTGTGATTCAGGCGCGACTTCAGGCTGTCAATCGCTCTTGCCTCGATGTCGAGAACTTTTTTGCCTATTTCAATTTCGTTCACTCGAAAATCCCCTTTTCACCGCAGAGGTCACAGAGGACGCAGAGGAAAAGATATAATTTTTTTATAATCTCTGCGAACTCTGCGTTCTCTGCGGTAAATTTTCATTGTCCTTCTCTCAGGAAGTTTCCCAGTCTGCTGAGTTCCTTCATGAATGCACCAACTTCCTTCAGTGCTAATTGTGTCGCCCCATCAGAAAGTGCCCTTGATGGATCAGGATGCACCTCCATGAAAACTCCGCTGCATCCCGCTGCTACAGCGGCCATTGACAGAGTATTAATATATTCTCTCTGACCACCGGATGCTGTGCCTGCGCCTCCGGGGAGTTGCACGCTATGCGTAGCATCGAATACAACAGGATATCCGAATGATTTCATTACCGGGATAGATCTCATATCAACTACAAGATTATTATAACCGAAAGTTGTTCCCCGTTCTGTCAGCATTATTTTATCATTCCCTGTAGATTCAATCTTTTCAACTATATTTTTCATATCCCATGGTGAAAGGAACTGCCCTTTCTTTACATTTACACTCTTTTTAGTCAAGGCTGCTGATAAAATCAGGTCTGTTTGCCTGCATAGAAAGGCTGGTATCTGCAAGACATCAAGTATTTCTTTGGATTTATTTATTTCTTCTGTGGTGTGTATGTCTGACAATATCGGCAATCCTGTTCCCACCTTGACCTTATCCAGGATTTTTAAACCCTTGTCAATGCCAGGCCCCCTGTAGGAATTAACCGATGTCCTGTTAGCCTTGTCATAAGATGCCTTGAATATCATTAAGACGTTAAGTTCCTCTGAGAGGCGTTTGAGCTCTGAAGCCACCTCCAGGACCATTACATCATCCTCAATCACACATGGTCCTGCGATGAAGAATAAAGGACTATTATCATTAATTATTGTATTGCTTATTTGAAGACTCATTCAGCCTGTCTCACAGCCGCTCCTATGAATGATGTAAACAGCGGGTGAGGGGCTGTAGGTCTTGATTTAAATTCCGGATGGAACTGTGTAGCAAGAAACCATGGGTGTTCTTTCAGCTCTACTATCTCTACAAGGTCTTTCTGCGGATAAAGACCGCTTATGACCAGTCCTGTCTTTATCAGGTCATCCCTGTATGCATTGTTAAATTCGTAGCGGTGACGGTGACGCTCGCTTATCTTGCCGCTCTTATATGCCTGATATGCTGTAGAATTCGGCATCAGCACGCATGGATAAGCGCCAAGGCGCATTGTTCCGCCTTTTTCCTTTCCTTCCTGATCCGGCATAATATGTATTACCGGATATAATGTCTTTTCATCAAATTCAGTACTATTAGCATCCTTCATACCTGCCACGTGCCTTGCAAATTCAATAACTGCACACTGCATACCGAGACAAATTCCAAAGAAGGGCTTTCTGTTCTCCCTTGCGTATCTTATTGTCTTGATTTTTCCTTCTATACCGCGATTCCCAAACCCGCCCGGAACAAGTATCCCATCCACATCTGACAGCAGAGACTCAGGACCGTTGCTGTCAATCTCTTCTGCATCTACTAACTGTAGATTTACATCAACATTGTTGGCTAATCCTCCATGTATCAGCGCCTCGCACAGGCTTTTGTAGGAATCCCTGAGGTTAATGTATTTCCCGACTATTGCAATGGTGACTTTACCTTTTGGATTTCTTATCCTGTTAACAATATCTATCCAGCGGCTCAGATCCGGTTCCTGTACACTCAAATTGAGTTTCTTTATTATTATCCTGTCGAGTCCGTCGTCATGAAGCATAAGAGGGATTTCATAAATATTCTCAACATCCCTTGCGATAATGACTGCCTCAGATTCGACGTTACAGAAAAGGGCTATCTTCTTTTTGACTTCTTCGGAAATGGGCCTGTCAGTCCGGCATAACAGAATATCAGGTTGTATACCGATCTCTCTCATCTTGTTAACACTGTGCTGGGTAGGCTTGGTCTTAATCTCATCCGCTGTCTTGACAAAAGGTATCAAAGTAAGGTGAATGTAAAGTGTCCTGTCACTTCCCATATCATATTTGAACTGCCTGATGGCCTCTAAAAAAGGGAGCCCTTCAATGTCACCAACAGTGCCTCCGATTTCCACAATTACAATGTCCATTGAATTTGCTGCTTCGAGTATGCACCTCTTAATCTCATCTGTTATGTGGGGGACCATCTGGACAGTACCCCCAAGGTATTCGCCACGGCGTTCTTTTGTGATTACATTGTAGTATATCTTACCTGTGGTGTAGTTGTTTTTTCTTGATGTGGTAACCGTAGTGTATCTTTCGTAATGCCCCAGGTCCAAATCAGTTTCAGTGCCGTCATCAGTTACAAAAACCTCTCCATGCTGGAATGGGTTCATTGTCCCGGGATCAACATTTATATATGGATCAAACTTAAGGAATGTAACTTTAAGACCATGACATTCGAGCAGGCTTCCTGCTGCTGCAGAGGCTACACCCTTGCCGAGAGATGATACTACTCCACCTGTTACAAAAATAAATTTTGCTTTTACTGAGTCACTATCCATGGATTAGCCCCTCTTCAAGTTTTTTAAGGTCTTCAGGTGTATCTATCCTGTGCGAATTATGCAGAGTTTCTTTTAACTTTATTTTATATCCACACTCCATTGCCCTGAGCTGTTCAAGTTTTTCAAGTTCCTCAAGTCTTGCAGTTGGAAGTGTACCGAATTGTAGAATGAAATCGCGCCTGTAGGCATATATGCCAAGGTGCTTATAATATGTGTTCCCAGGAAACTCAGCCTGGAACTTAGAATGATCCGCCATGTCACGGATATAAGGGATAGGAGAACGGGAAAAATATAGTGCGAAACCGGAATTATCAGTAACAACTTTCACAACATTTCTGTCCGCTAATTCTTCCGGTGTAGTAATCTCTTTTTTTAAACTACCCATATTTATGGATGTATCCTCTTCCATCATCTGAATCAGTTCATCTATCATTTCAGGTCCCTGCAGTATTTCATCTGCCTGGAGATTGACTATGATCTTATTACTTAGTTTTTGCGAGACTTCTGCGCAGCGGTCTGAACCTGTCCTCAGATTAGATGATGTCATTACGACATTACCACCGAACCCCTTTACCGTATCATATATCTTCTGTTCATCGGTTGCAACAATAACATTGTCAGCATGTTTTGAGAGGATAGCAGCCTCGTATATCCACTGGATAACAGGTTTTGAGCCTATAGAAACCAATACCTTTCCCGGGAATCTGGTTGAGCTGTATCGTGCCGGGATGATTATTGCGGCTTTATTGGAAATTTTCATTATCCTATGTGAGCCTGAGTTTCTACGCTATCAGTTATAGCTGTGATGAGATTATCCTGATGTACCGTAGCTGTTCCAACAATCCCCACTACTATACCACCGGCATAGTTAGCAAGCCTTGCTGCATCCTTTAGTGATGCCCCTGCGGCAATCGCCAGTGCAAGTGTGCTTACAACTGTATCTCCGGCTCCGGTAACGTCATAAACATCTCTTGCAACAGCAGGGATGTGGGTTATATCACCTTTTTTCTCAAAAAGGCTCATCCCATGCTCACTGCGTGTTATGAGTACAGCTTCAGCATTTGCCTGGCTAAGAAGGATATTGCCGGCTTTGTATAGAGATTCCTTATCTGTGATAGTAATTCCTGATGCTGCTGATGCTTCAGTGGTGTTTGGTGTTATAACAGTTGCCCCTGTATAGTAATCAAAATGTTTAAGTTTGGGGTCCACGACGATACACATATTATATTCAAGCGCTAATTGCAGGACATTCTTTACAAGACTCCTTGTTACAACTCCTTTTGCATAATCAGACAGCACAACTACTTTTATATCGTTGATATGTGTCCTGATATAATCCAGCATCAGATCCTGAGTTTGTAATGATATTTCTCCTCTGCTTTCATGATCAAAACGCACCACATGCTGATTATGGGCTATAACGCGTGTCTTTTTTGATGTAGGACGCCCCTCTTCAACAATTATTCCATCAGTGTTGATACCAATTGACCTGAGATTACCGGTGATCCACCGTCCCATATCATCATCACCGACAACACCGCATATCCTTACCTTACCTTCCAGAGAATGGATATTGTTGGCTACATTCCCCGCCCCGCCAAGCATAAAACTTTCTCTCTGAACATCAACGATTGGAACCGGCGCTTCGGGAGAAATACGCTCAACCTTACCCCATATGTAATGATCAGCAATGATGTCACCAATTATAAGGACTGTCGCCTTATTAAATTCGCTGATATATTTTGCCAGGTATTTCATTCTTTCATGCCTCTGACTCCTGACTTATGACTGTTACTTGATTAACATACTTATCCTGTTCCACCTGACCCAGCTATCTTCCCCATCCCATGACCAGTATATTATAAATGCCTTACCTCTTATTTTATTCAGTTTGACAAAACCCCAGTAGCGGCTGTCAAGACTGAAATCCCTGTTGTCTCCCATTACAAAGTAAGAGTCTTCCGGAACGGTTATCGGTCCAAGGTTATCCCGCGGCTGGATTGCTGAGGGATATAACATGGGATCACTATGGGCTGCAAATTGTTCGTCTACGAATTTTCCATTGATGTACAGCTTCTTCTCTTTAATCTCGAGTTTGTCACCGGGTTGTCCCACTACACGCTTAATAAAATCCTTTTTTTCGTCCTCCGGGAATTTAAATACTATTATGTCGCCATACTTTGGATTCTTAAAAGGTATTATAATCTTATCCGTAAAAGGTATTTTTACGCCGTAGATAAATTTATTAACTAAGATGTGATCACCGATCATCAGGGTTGGTATCATTGAACCTGATGGTATTTTAAATGCCTGCACAATAAATGCCTTGATAATAAGGGCCATAATTACGGCAATAAGGATAGACTCAATGTACTCCCTGATTATGTGTTTTTTCTTCTTGGTATTTTTATTTTCCATATAATTAATCTTTCACCTGAAGTATCGCCAGAAATGCCTCCTGCGGGATCTCTACACTTCCAAACTGCTTCATTCGCTTTTTCCCTTTCTTCTGTTTTTCCAATAATTTTCTCTTTCTTGAGATGTCACCGCCGTAACACTTTGCAATAACATTTTTCTTTAATGCCTTTACAGTCTCTCTTGCAATTATCTTTCCTCCGATTGCAGCCTGTATTATAACCTCAAACATCTGCCTTGGGATTAGCTCCTTGATCTTTTCCGCAAGCATCCTACCCCTTGGTTCTGCCTTATCCTTGTGTGTGATGACTGATAATGCATCAACAATCTCGCCGTTCAGGAGTATATCGAGACGTATTACATCCGAATCCCTGTAGCCTATTAATTCATAGTCAAGGGAAGCATATCCCTTTGAAATTGATTTGAGTTTGTCATAGAAGTCGAGGACTATCTCATTGAGCGGCAATTCATATGTCAGCATCATCCTTTCCTTGCTTATGTACTTTATCTCTCTTTGAATACCACGGCGTTCCTGACAAAGCCCGAGAATGTTCCCAATATATTCGGCAGGCGCTATGATGGTAGCAAGGATAAACGGTTCTTCAAATAACGCTATGTTCTGGGGAGGCGGCAGCGCTGCCGGA
>MHEI01000025.1:11871-13121 GCA_001805165.1 Nitrospirae bacterium RBG_16_43_11
AGGCTAAGACCGAATTCACGCTCAAGCCTCTCATGAATAATCTCCATGTGTAAAAGACCAAGAAAGCCGCACCTGAATCCGAATCCGAGTGCAAGAGAACTCTCAGGTTCAAATGTAAAGGATGAATCATTCAGTCTCAGTTTCTCTACAGCCTCTCTGAGCATCTTGTAATCACCTGAATCTACCGGATAAAGTCCGGCAAAAACCATCGGTTTAACCTCTCTATATCCAGGAAGAGGAGATGCAGTCGGTTTTGATGCATCGGTCAGTGTATCACCAATCTTTGTTTCTCCCATTTTTCTGATACCTGCGACTAAGAATCCGACTTCCCCTGCTGTAAGCTGACTGACCTGAATAGGTTTGGGTGTAAATATACCAATAGATAGTACCTCAAAAATATTCTTTGTGGACATCATCATTATTTGCTGTCCGGGCCTTATTATTCCATCAACTACACGTATTAATACAATAACCCCCTGATAGTTGTCATACCATGAATCGAATATCAGGGCCTTGAGTGGTTTATTCAAATCGCCCGATGGCGGATGTATCTTTGATATAACAGCCTCTAATATCTCAACTGTACCTATACCCTCTTTGGCGCTGGCAGGGATTGCTTCACTATCATCAAGCCCAAGGATATCCCTTATCTGTCTCCTGGTGTCATCAATATCCGCTCCCTGCAAGTCAATCTTATTCATTACCGGCAGGATATCAAGGTGATTATCAACAGCAAGATAAGCATTTGCTATTGTCTGTGCTTCTACCCCCTGTGATGCATCAACAACAAGGATAGCCCCCTCACACGCAGCAAGGCTCCTTGAGACCTCATAAGTAAAGTCTACATGTCCGGGGGTATCTATTAGGTTCAGGATATATTGATTGCCATCTTTAGCCTTATAATTGAGCCGGACTGCGTGGGCCTTGATGGTTATGCCCCTTTCACGTTCCAGGTCCATTGCATCAAGCACCTGTTCCTTAAAATCCCTTGCGGATATTGCACCGGTATGTTCGAGTATCCGGTCAGCCAGGGTAGATTTGCCATGGTCTATATGCGCAATAATTGAAAAATTTCTGATTTTGTCCTGAAGAGCCATATTTATTATATATATTTGTTAAACATTTCATTATAAGGGAAATGAAAAAGTGATGTCAAATTTATAATGGTCGTAAATTAACAGGTCTATTATTTAACGATCTTGTGACAGTAAAGGCATTGTTCTCTTGCAGCATGGTCTTTTGGTAATGGT
>MHEI01000025.1:13220-13412 GCA_001805165.1 Nitrospirae bacterium RBG_16_43_11
AATCCGCGGTATAAGGAATACGGTTGAGATTGTAAGGAGAGTGACAATAGCAAAGGCTATCCATTTGATTTTCAAATTTCCGGCGCCTCCAAAACCATTTCCTCTTGCATTTCACTACCTTCAGTTGGAGATCCTTCCTCTGCCATAAGCTCTGTAAATTCCTTCAGCGTTGGCAGGTCTGAAATATCCCTT
>MHEI01000026.1 GCA_001805165.1 Nitrospirae bacterium RBG_16_43_11
GTCTGCCACAGCAACCGTAGCCCTGTCACATGGGATAAGCCTTCTCACAAGACTTACAACTGTCTCAAGGACTTCATCAGAGTTCAGGGTTGACAGAACATTTCTGTCTATCTCACGCATTACCTTGACAGTCTCAATCTTATGGGAAAGTTCCACCGCCTTATCTACTGATTCCCTGTAAAGACGCGCCTCTTCAAGTGCGGTAGAAACCTGATGCATAACACCCTTTATAACCTTTTCATCCTTCTCCGGGATATACCTTGTATCTTTATAAAATAGTATCAGGACACCGTTTACCCATGCCCTTCCTGCTAACGGTATTACAAGCATTGAACCCATACCCGGCAGCCATGAAAAAAAGAAATCAGGAAGATAAATCCTTTTTACTATAGTCTTGCCGGAATCAACAAAAGGTGCATGAGCAATCAATATTTCTTTATTGTTGATGACATCACTTAAAAACCACTCTGTCTCAGGCATGGTTCTGGTCCTGAATAAGGATAAACGGGCTGCCGGCAATCCTTCCGCATAATACGGCATAAATTCCTCTTTCCCATGACTGCGAACATAACCAAGACATATATCCGCTTTCAATATACGTGCAGCAGATTTGACCACTGATGACATCAATTTATCAATATCCTTAATACTTGCCGTTGCCTCGGCAATACTTAGGAGGTCAGTAGTAGTGGATATCTCCTCTTTTAACCTTGCTTCAAAATCCTTGGCTGCCGTTATGTCCTCGAGGATATGGACGGAATAGATCAGTCTACCCCCGGTATCCTTTACAGGATAAGACATCACCCTGAATGTCTTTTTAATAGAGGAGATGGTTATCTCTTCTTCTTTTTTTTCTTCTTCTTCTTCTTTCTTCATGGCATTCAGACATGACTCAAACGGACTTTCCATTAAAGGGAATATAGTGTAGTATGGTTTTCCCATAATGTCCTGAAAGGACTTTCCTGAGTATTCCATATAGGCCATATTTGCACGGATTATATTTAAATCCATGTCATGCATAAAAAGCGGGTCTGTTATGGCATCAAATGTCGCCTCCCAGGCATTTTTAGCACTTTCTATCAACTGAGCAGACTCATTGAGGTCTTCCAGCATGTAGAGCATCGCCTTCCGGTTCTCGGCATATTCCTGCTCTCTCTTTTTTGCCTTATCAAGCTCAGCCCTGAGTTCTTCTATTATCGTGTCCTTGTCGTCTGACATATCACCCGAAAATACCAACCGTTCCCTACCCCATGTCTATACCTTCATGCCGTGCCGCCCCTGCCCTCAAGCTCCGTGATCCTCTCCTTTAACGCCTGCATCTCCTGTTTCATCTCTCCCATCTTAATCTCTCTACCTACCATAAGCTTATTAAACCGCTCTATCTCATCCAGTTTATCCCTTAGTTCATTCTCCAGTCTCTTACGCTCTGATATATCCCTGATGATACCGGTGGCATGCCACTCCCCCCTGATATTCATCGCAGAAACAGACAGCTCTATAGGGAATTCAGTGCCGTCTTTACGGAGAGCGGTAAGTTCAAGGGTCTTACCTACAACAGCACCTCTTCCGGTCTGGTAAAATTCAATGAGACCTGCATAAGCCTTTTCACGGTATATCTCAGGTACAATCAATTCATGTAATGGTTTGCTGATTGCCTCTTCTGCAGAATATCCGAACATATCTTCAGCCTTCCTGTTCCACATGTAGACAGTGTCAGGTGATTTTAAACAAATGATGGCATCAGCGGCTAACTCAGTAAGCGCATTGTATTGCTCTATGGTTTCTCTCAGAACAGTATCTGCATCGCTCATGTTCTCGATCAGATGAGGGTATCTAAGTTCTGACTCACTGAATGGTTTTTCACTCTTCTTCAGTTCCTCTATCCTGTCATTGTCTTGCATATTAAACCTCCTTAAATATAGAGGAGAATAGCTGCGTGCAGATATAACAAAGATGAGCTTAGTTGAGAATTGGATTGGTTAAGTTCTAACCTTAACAAACTAAACATAACACCTTTCTTCCCTTTTTTCAAGGATAAGTGCGAGGATACGTGCAAAATCTATCTTTTCAATTGATTTTTCAGGGCATTTATGTTATAAGAGATGTTCTTCATTGTGGTAATTTCAGGGGTAATTTCTAATGACAGCAAATGAGGTATTTGAGGAATCCAGGAAATATATAATGAACACGTATAAGAGGCTTCCCCTCTTTATTGTAAAAGGGAGAGGTAATCGTGTTTATGACGGTGAAGGGAAAGAATACCTGGATTTTGTCAGCGGCCTGGCGGTCAATAACATTGGTCATTGCAATCCGAGGGTGACAGTGGCTTTTCAGAAGCAGGCACAAAGGCTTGTTCATACGTCCAACCTGTTTTATACCGAACCACAGGTTAAGCTGGCAAAGCTGCTCGTGGAAAATTCCTTTGCTGACAAAGTATTCTTCTGCAATAGCGGCGCAGAGGCTAATGAGGCGGCAATCAAGCTGATCAGGAAATATTCGTCGGAAAAGGAAACCGGCCGCTACGGGATAATCACTGCGCTTAACTCATTCCACGGACGGACAATGGCTACACTGACTGCCACAGGTCAGGATAAGTTTCACAAGGGCTTTGAGCCCCTTGTGCCGGGATTCTTTTATGTTCCCTTTAATGACATTGCAGCAGTGGAGAAGGCGATAAATGATAAGACGGCCGCTGTCATGATTGAACCTATTCAGGGTGAAGGCGGGGTTAATATACCGGATAGGGATTATCTGAAGCGGCTCAGGGAGATATGCGACTTAAACGGGATTTTACTTGCCCTTGATGAGGTACAGACAGGCATAGGGAGGACAGGAAAACTCTTTGCATATCAACACACCGGCATAGAGCCGGACATAATGACGCTCGCAAAGGGGTTGGGAGGCGGGCTGCCAATAGGGGCTATGCTTGCCAAAGATCATGTTGCTTCTGCTTTTACACCCGGTACTCATGCATCTACGTTTGGCGGTACGCCACTTGTATGTTCAGCCGCAGTTGAGGTGATGAAGATCCTCACAGAAGATGAGATCATCCTTGATACTTGCAGGAGGATGGGAAGTTACCTGGTAGATGAGCTTAATAATCTTAAGTTGAAATATCCTGACATCATTAAGGACATCAGAGGTAAAGGACTTCTCATAGGAATGGAATTAAATATAGCAGGTGAGGATGTTGTCAGGGAATGTCTCAAAAAAGGTGTCATAATAAACTGCACTATGGAAAGGGTGTTGAGGTTTCTACCACCGCTGGATGTAAGCCAGCCGGATATTGATAAAGTAATAGAGACACTGACGGATGTGTTTAACGGCATCAGGATATGACACGGCATTTATTAACCATATTTGACCTTTCTACAAAAGAGATAGAATCTCTCCTTATCAGGGCCAGAGAACTTAAGGCTATTCAAAAGCAGGGTATTGAATGCCGGCCGCTGAAAGGAAAAACACTTGGTCTGCTGTTTGAAAAACAGTCTACAAGGACAAGGCTCTCTTTTGAAGTCGCTGCACTACAGCTTGGCGGACATTCAATATACCTCTCGCCCCACCAGATCCAGATGGGAAGGGGGGAGGAACTCAGGGATACGGCGAGGGTCTTTTCAAGGTATCTTGATGGGGTAGTCATCAGGACATTCGAGCATAAGATGATAGAAGAGTTCGCAGGTAACTCGTCTATCCCTGTTATCAATGGCCTTACAGACATTCATCATCCATGTCAGATTATATCTGACATGCTTACTATACTTGAGAAAAAAGAGAGGATTTCCGGAATCAGGCTTGCCTATATAGGTGATGGAAACAATGTTGCACACTCTCTGATTGAAGGTGCGGCAGTTATGGGGATGCACATAAGGATTGCTTCACCCAAAGGGTATGAACCTGACAACAGGATAACAGAAATTGCCAGACAGAAAGCAAAAGAGACCGGGGCTGCTATTGAGATTATGGAAGACCCGTTTGAGGCAGTTGATAATGCAGATGTTGTGTATACAGATGTGTGGACAAGCATGGGTCAGGAAGAGGAAGAGGGTAAACGTAAAAGTATGTTTAAGAAATACCGGATTAACAGGGAGTTAATGAAGAAGGCTAAAGGCGATGCCATAATATTACACTGCCTGCCTGCTCACAGAGGGGAAGAGATTACAGATGAGATGATGGAATCCCCGCAGTCAGTGGTATTTGACCAGGCTGAGAACAGGCTGCATATGCAGAAGGCCCTCCTTGAAATGCTGATGGGGAACCGGAAGCAATAGCAATGAGTGCAAAGCAATGAGCAATGGCAAGAGGGTGGAGGGATTTTAGTATGAACGTAAACAAGGTTGTCCTTGCCTACTCAGGCGGGCTTGATACATCGGTAATCATCAAATGGCTTATTGAAAAATATGACTGTGAGGTTATAGCCTTTATTGCCAACCTTGGACAGGCGGAAGACTTGAAGGCAATAGAGCAAAAGGCCATCAGGACAGGGGCAATCAAGGCAATTGTTGAAGATGTGCGGGAGGAATTTGTCAGGGATTATATATTCCCTGCAATAAAGGCAAATGCGGTGTATGAAGGGACATATCTTTTGGGGACATCCCTTGCCCGTCCACTCATTGCAAAGAAGCAGATCGAGGCAGCACAACGTGAGGGCGCCGGAGCTGTATCACACGGCGCTACAGGTAAAGGGAATGACCAGGTGAGGTTTGAACTGACGTACTCTGCGCTCTCCCCTTCTGTCAGGATAATAGCCCCATGGAGGGAATGGGAATTCGACTCAAGGAGCGACCTGATAGAGTATGCAAAAAAGCATGGAATCCCGGTGCCTGTGACTAAGGCCAAGCCTTATAGCTGCGACGCAAACCTTTTTCATATCAGCTATGAAGGCGGGATGCTTGAAGACCCGTGGGCATCGTATCCTGAAGACATGTTTACGCTTACTGTATCTCCTGAAGCTGCACCGGACAAACCGGTATTTGTAGAAATAGAATTTGAAAAGGGTATACCTGTTGCAATAGATGGGAAGAGGCTTTCACCTTATCAACTCCTTTCTGAGTTGAACAAGGCCGGTGGTGAAAACGGCATAGGCCGTGTTGACGTTGTAGAAAACAGATATATCGGCATCAAGTCGCGGGGGGTATATGAAACACCAGGCGGGACCATACTGCATATTGCCCACCGTGCAGTTGAATCTGTCACTATGGACCGTGAGGTTATGCACTTAAGAGACTCGTTGATACCGAAATTTGCCGAGTCTGTATACTACGGTTACTGGTTCTCCCCTGAGATGAAGATGCTTCAGTCCGCCATTGATTCATCTCAGGAGAATGTTACCGGGACTGCCAGGTTAAAATTATATAAGGGAAACTGTATCGTGGTTGGCAGAAAATCCCCTGTGTCATTATACAGACCGGAGATCGTTACGTTTGAGAAAGGCGAGGCATTTAATCAACAGGACGCCGGGGGATTTATCAGGATAAATGCGCTGAGGCTGAAGAGTCAGGGAAGATGAAAAAAAAGAAGCTCTGGGGCGGAAGGTTTTTAAAACCTACAGAAAAGGTAGTTGAAGAGTTTACCGAATCCATATCCTTCGATAAACGCCTGTACAAGTATGACATCGCAGGGAGCATCGCACACGCAAAGATGCTTGGAAAGATAGGTGTGCTTAAAAAGAGAGAGGTTACTGAAATAGTAATCGGCCTTGAATATATCAGAAAAGAGATTGAGGACGGAAAATTTTCATTCTCTATCGGCCTGGAAGACATACACATGAATATAGAAAAAAGACTTACTGACAAGATAGGTCCTTCGGGCGCAAAACTCCATACGGCCCGCAGCAGAAATGACCAGGTAGCCCTGGATCTGAGACTATATCTCCGCGATGTAATTGGTGATATTATTTCCTCTGTATCTGAGGTCAAGAAGGCGCTCGTAGATAAAGCACGGACAAACATCAGTGTAGTAATGCCCGGCTATACACACATGCAGCCTGCCCAGCCTGTCCTCTTTTCCCATTACCTGCTCGCATACCGGGAGATGCTTGAAAGGGACAGGGAAAGATTCGCTGACTGCCTTAAAAGGGTAAACACAATGCCGCTGGGCTCAGGGGCCATAGCCGGCACATCCTTTCCGCTTGACAGGGAATATGTTGCAAAGTTACTGGGTTTCGACAGGATTTCAGAAAACAGTATGGATGCTGTCAGTGACAGAGATTTTGTTATCGAATTTCTCTCTGCATGTGCAGTTCTTGGCATGCACCTGTCGAGGTTCAGCGAAGACATGATTATCTGGTCCACTCAGGAGTTCAGTTTCATAGAACTCCCTGATGCATTCTGCACAGGCTCAAGCATGATGCCGCAGAAGAAAAACCCCGACATATTGGAGCTTGTAAGGGGAAAGACCGGACGACTATATGGGAACCTTGTTTCACTTCTTACAACAATGAAAGGTCTCCCATTAACATATAACAGGGATTTGCAGGAAGACAAAGAACCCCTGTTTGACACTATTGATACAATCATGGCTACCTTGAAGTTATTCCCGGAATTGGTGTCCGGAACGACTGTAAAAAAGGAGGTTACGTCCCGTGCAGCCTCCCTTGGGTATATGTGGGCTACTGACGTTGCAGACTATCTTGTCGTAAAAGGGGTGCCTTTCAGGACAGCCCATGAGATTACCGGCAAACTCGTGAGCCGCTGTATAAAATCCGGCAGAGAGATCAGAGCAATCAGCCTCTCAGAGCTGAAAAAATTTTCTGATATGATTGAGAAGGATATTTATGATATCATATCCCCTGAGGCTAGTGTTAACATAAGGTGCATAGGAGGTGGAACAGCTACAGAAATGGTTTTGAAACGGATCAGGGAGATAGAAGACAATAATCTTTGAAGTATATTGCCCTGTTAAATATAATTGTGTTTATTTTACTGATAACTATTGCAGGCTGCGGCAGGAAGGGTGACCCAAGGCCGCCGGAAGGCATAGTTAACGCGAATGAATTAAATTTTTAATTTTATTAATGATGGAGGTATAAATGAAAGTTCTCTTAATTAACCCGGAAAATAAAAAATCAATCTATGCATACAAACCGGAAGATGTAAAGGCATTCTGGTTCCCAAAGCTCAGTATGCCGACTATTGCAGCATATACACCGCCCGACGTAGATGTGAAAATAGTTGATGAATGTGTGCAGGATATTGATTTTAACGCAGACGTAGACCTTGTCGGCATATCTGTCATGACATTTCTTTCAACGAGGGCGTATGAGATAGCCGCTAAGTTCAGGGCAAGGGGTGTGAAGGTTGTCCTCGGAGGGATACATGTCAGCATGTGCCCGGAGGAGGCCAAACAACATGCAGACAGTGTAGTCGTAGGAGAGGCAGAGAGGACATGGCCAATGCTGATAGAGGATTTCAGACGCGGCGAAATGAAACCCATGTATGTAGAAAAAGAGCTTTCAAACCTTGAGCATCTCCAAACACCCCGAAGGGATCTATTAAAGCCAGGGGCCTACTGGACAACGAACTGTGTACAGACCAGCAGGGGATGTCCCTTTGACTGTGACTTCTGTACTGTCACCGTCTTTGGCGGCAACCAGTTCCGCCTCAGGCCTGTAGATGAGGTAGTGGAAGAGGTGAGACAACTGAACAAAAAGTTCGTAGTCTTCGTTGATGACAATATTGCAGGCCATAAGGCGTATGCCAAACAGTTGTTTAAGGCCCTGATTCCTCTTAAGATAACATGGGGAAGTCAGGCGAGCCTGACCATGGCAAGGGATCCTGAACTCCTTGAGCTTGCGGCAAAGAGCGGTTGCACCGGCCTCTTTATAGGGGTTGAAACTATATCATCAGATAATCTGGCATCAGTAAATAAGAGATTTAACAAGGTTGATAAGTTCAGAGAGGAATTCAAAAGGTTCCATGATTATGGAATGCAGATCATGACAGGAATGATATTCGGATTCGATAACGACGATGATACTGTATTTGAACGTACTGTAGAGTTTTTAGAAAGCAACAGGATAGAGCTTACGATGTTTAATATACTTACCCCTTTGCCTGGAACCAATTTACACAAACAGATGGAAGCTGAAGGAAGGATCATTGACAGGAAATGGGAAAACTATGATGGAAGGCATGTGGTATTCCAGCCAAAGCTTATGAGTCCTGAGACTCTGCAGGAAGGGTTTTTATGGGCGTATCGCAAGTTTTTCTCAGTGCCATCGGTATTCAAACGTGTACTTCCAAGTTTCTGGAAGGTACCGAGAAAGAAACTTATTTTAGAACGTCTCGCTGTCAACTATGCATTCAGGAGGATAGTAAAGCGTGTTCCGCAAGGGAGCCTGTCCCCGCTTGCAAAGACACTGAAAAACCTTCAGGGAAGACTTCCGGCAATAGAGACGGAGGGACTGATACCGAATGCACTCAGCACTATGCGGGAAACTATTGGTAATGTATCTGAACAGGTAAGCAATGTTGGGAATGACCTGTATGTCAAGGTTCGAAAAAGTGCGAAGGTACAGGCGTTACTGATTGAACTCGACGGCACTATGGATAAGATAAGTGCATCGGAGCTGAAGCAGAGGATAATTGCGGCAGTTGAGAAGTCAAAGATGGATATAGTAATCAATTTTGAGAATCTCAAAAAGACTACACCGGCTGCCCTCAGTACACTGTTTGACCTCGGCACGTTAAAGGATAAGGTGAATCCTTATAAGATAAAGTGTACAAACCTCAGAGCATCGTTCAGTGAGGCAATTGAGAAGATAAACCAGTCGGGCCTTATAAATCCGTTATTATTTGAGATACCGGCGGAGGAAGTGTATTAAATATGGAGAATATAGATTCATGCATGATTTTACTTATATCGGCAACGAGCTTTATTGCGAGAAGGTATCTATAAGGAAGATTGCACAGGAGGTTGGCACTCCTGTATACATATACAGCTCCAACACATTACGGAATCACTATCAGGTTTTTGATGCTGCATTTTCCGGGATACCTCATATAGTCTGTTTTGCTGTGAAGGCAAACTCAAACCTTTCGATATTAAAACTCTTCGCTTCAGAAGGCGGCGGCGCTGATATTGTGTCCGGCGGTGAGCTGTTCAGGGCTCTGAAAGCAGGCATTGACCCGCAGAAGATAGTCTTTGCAGGCATCGGAAAGACAGAGGATGAAATATCCTTTGCACTAAAATCCAATATTCTTATGTTCAATGTAGAATCCCCTTTGGAGCTGAAGAAGATCAATGAAGTTGCAGGCAATCTCGCACTTAAGGCAAGGGTTGCTCTTCGCGTAAATCCTGATATAGACCCGAAGACTCATCCGTATATTTCTACAGGTCTGAAGAAGAGCAAGTTTGGAATTGCCATAAAGAATGCAATTGAAGAATACCAGCTTGCCTCTACCCTGCCCAATATTGAGATAGTTGGTATCCATAAACATATAGGTTCACAGATAACAGAGGTGAGCCCATTTGTAGCAGCAATGGAAAGGATTCTGGATCTTGTGAAGAAATTGAAAGAGTCCGGCATTGACATAAAATATATTGATGCCGGCGGCGGACTTGGCATCAGATACAAAGATGAAGAACCTCCCCATCCGGGAGAACTTGGCAAGGCACTTCTGCCCCTGATAAAAGATGCCGGCTGTACTCTGATATTTGAACCCGGCAGGGTACTTGCCGGTAATGCAGGTATACTTGTGACCAGGGTGCTGTATCTTAAAACAGGAGAGACAAAGAACTTTGTAATAGTGGATGCCGGGATGAACGACCTTATAAGGCCAAGCCTCTACGAGGCACACCATGAAATAATACCTATAGAAAAGCGTGAAGGATCGTCTTTCAAGGCTGATGTCGTCGGCCCCATATGTGAGTCCGGAGATTTCCTGGCAAAAGACCGGAAGGTTATGAAACCTGAGCCGGGTGAACTGCTTGCAGTAATGAGCGCCGGTGCATATGGCTTTACCATGTCGTCCAATTACAACTCAAGGCCAAGAGTAGCTGAGGTCATGGTTGAGGGAGATAAGTATACGGTTATAAGGAAGAGGGAGAGTTACGAGGATTTGATCAGAGGGGAAGAATGAGGAAATTGAGCTGCACAAAGATGCATGGTCTCGGCAAT
>MHEI01000027.1:0-1278 GCA_001805165.1 Nitrospirae bacterium RBG_16_43_11
CAGCAAGTTCTTTTTTCTGTTCAATTGTTAAGGCTACCTTATCTACAAAGGGTGTACCTTTAACGAGGTCGGGAGCTGATTCTACATGCAGGACGCCTGCCCTGAATACAGTGTCCATAACCTCATGAAGTGATTTCTTGGGTCCGATAATAGAAACCTTTGACATCTTGAGGATCATGGTACCCTTCTATGGTTTGGTTCCTGGCATGATGTATAACAATAGCCTGTCAACAGCATCTTGCCTTTTCCTTTTTGATGATTCTTTTATATCGAGAGCAGCAGCATTTGCTTCCTCTATAATATTTGTGGCCTCTTTTTCTATCTTTCCAATACTCTCCTCTCTTGCATGAGTAATCTCATCTATAATATCTTTTTCTCCCTTTTCTATTTCTGAATTTATGTGTCTTTCTGTTTCCTCAATAAGTTGCCTCGCATCTCTCTCTGCTTCTTCAATCTTTAGAGAAACACCTTGTTCAGCGTCATGGATTTTCCTCAATATTTCGTGTTCATTCAGACTCATACGAAATCCCTTTCAAATGTCTGAAGAGATATATAGCATAATTGCGATACTTCTTCAAACGCCGGTTAAGGATTGACCCCCTGCTATCGTGGGAGTTATACTGATACTGGAATACTACCAAATTGGCCAGGTAGGCCGGATAATAACGTCTTGCCTATCACATCTGTATCATAAAACTTTGAAGGGAACCCCATGGGTATACAGAAGAAGATACTAATAGCCATCCTTATAACAGGCTTTTTTGCCTTAATCGTTGGTCTCCCTGTCACATACTATGAAGTTAAAGATGTTCTCACTGAAGCTATAGGCAGGGACTTTGCCGAGATAGCCAAGAAGACAGCAGAACGGTTTGATGCTGCTATAAAGAAGGAGATTACAACGTTTAACTATCTGGCGGATGACCCTTCCTTTATCCGGGCAGTAAAGGTGAACCGCAGTAATGAGGTTGAGTCTTATCTGATTCGCTACCTTAGCCTTCCTGAAGAATTAGAAGTGCATCTTGGCCTCCTTGTCGTGAATGATAAGGGGCGGATTATTGGAGGAAGCAGACGGTACTCTGACGATCAGTCAGGTGAGGAGTGGTGGAGAATTACATTTAATCATGATAAGGGTAAGGTATTTGCGAGTGATATATATGTTGACTCACTTACAGGAAAGAGGGCATTCGACATCGGTATTCCAATAAAAGATAAGGTAACCGGTAAGGTCGTTGGCGGCATACGGAGTATTATGAATGTTGATGATTATTTTAACTTTAT
>MHEI01000027.1:1366-2369 GCA_001805165.1 Nitrospirae bacterium RBG_16_43_11
AAACATGTAGTGAGCCGGTCCCTTATTGAAATGATTATAGAAAAAGGTGCCGGATGGAGCATTGCAGCGGATGATGCTCATGGGGGAAAGCACTCCGTTGTGGGGTTCAGTCCATTGAGGTATGTGAACTCCCTGGGGCCTGAAAACCTTGGCGGCTACAAATGGTATACATTTATCAGGCAAGACCCTGCTGAGACGTTTGCTCCGGTAAAGAGACTTATGTTGATGCTTCTCATCGTTGATTTTTCTATTGTGCTATTAATATGTGCCCTTGGTGTCTATTTTGTCCGCAGATTAGTGTTAAATCCTGTTGATATTATACATAGTGGTGTTGACCATATCGAACGGGGTAATCTCGATTACAGGATCAATATAAACACCGGTGATGAGCTTGAATCACTTGCTGATGGCTTCAATAAGATGGGTACATCATTGAATGACCTGTATCACAATCTTGAGACAAAGATCAGTGAAAGGACCTCTGAGCTGGAGAAGACTAAAAATTACCTGGAGAGTATACTTAAGCACTCTTCAGATATGATCATTACTACTGACCTTAACGGACGCATTGTAACATTCAATGAAGGCGCAGAGAGGATGCTTGGTTATAAACAAGGCGAAGTGGCCGGGACCCTCATGTCAGATTATTATTACAATAAAGACGACAGGCAGAAACTTGTCATGATTATAAGTGATAAGAAAATGGTGACCAATTACGAGACAGAGCTCTTAAGAAAAGATGGAGAGGTTATAGATATTAGCCTTTCCCTTTCTGAATTGAGGGATGAGAATGGGGAGGTAATTGGTACTGTTGGAATCAGTAAAGATATAACAGAATGGAAAAAGGCGCAACTGCAGTTAAAAGAGTATTCTCTTGAACTTGAGACGATGGTTGAAAAAAGGACGATGGAGGTGCTTGAGGGTAAGACCCATCTTGAGGCGATGCTTGGAGGAATAGCCGAAGGTGTCGTGTTTGTTGATAATGAAAATAAGATTACCCTTA
>MHEI01000027.1:2449-2741 GCA_001805165.1 Nitrospirae bacterium RBG_16_43_11
AAGGCCCATGAGAAGGCTCTTCAGCTTATCATTGAAATGCGTGAAGGGAAATTAAAATCATACTCTTCCGAGATTAAGGCCGGGGAGAAGACTGTTCTTGCCCACTTCTCTCCGATCATGCATGAACAGGAGTATCTCGGGGTCATATTCATTGCTACAGATATAACTGAGATGAAGAGGCTGGAGGCAGAGCTTCAAATTTCTGAGGAAAGATACAGGGATCTGGTTGAGAATTCCCCTGAGATGATCCATTCTGTGAATGCAGACAGATATTTCGTGGGGGTTAACAAGA
>MHEI01000027.1:2787-4401 GCA_001805165.1 Nitrospirae bacterium RBG_16_43_11
GAGGCTTGAGGATATAGTGCCTGAGGAGTACAAAGATAATGTGAAAAGGCATGTAGCGAGAGTAATTAATGAAGAGAACTGCAAGACAGAAACACAGTTTATTACAAAGGATGGGAGATTGATTGATGTTGAGATTTCTGCTTCTGCATTGTACGATCCGGTAACGAATCAATTTGTAAAGACAAGGGCCTTTGTCAGGGATGTAACAGCGGTCAAGAGGCTTCAGTCTGAGCTTATGCAGTCTGAAAAGCTTGCACTTGTTGGGAAGATGTCATCTGCAGTAGCCCATGAATTGAGGAATCCACTTGTCCCTATAGGAGGTTTTGCCAACCTTATATATAAAAGACTGGAAGATGAATCACCTCTTAAGAAATATGCCGGTATTATAGTTAGAGAAATAGACAGACTTGAAAAACTTCTCCATAACATACTCTATTTCACAAAAGATACAAGACCTGAATTCAAGCCAGTTAACCTGAATGAAATTATCAATGACTTGCTTTTCTTCTATAAAGATACGTTTGAAGAGCACAATATAAACCTAAGCATCAGTCTCACTCCGGATATGCCTATCATGAATCTCGACCACGCGCTGATGAAACAGGCGCTTATCAATATAATCATCAACGCAGTTCAGTCTATGGAAAATGGTGGATTGCTTACTGTAGAAACTATGACTAAGGGTGAGGAAGATAAATTATTTGCTGTAGTTGTGATAAATGATACTGGCGCCGGCATACCGGAGGATATAATGAACAGTATCTTCGACCCTTTCTATACTACAAAGATCCGCGGGCTGGGCCTGGGATTATCACTTACACGCAGGATTGTAGAATCACACGGGGGTGAGATAAAAGTAGAAAGCGCTGAAGGAATAGGCAGTACATTTATAATAAGCCTGCCGGTTACCACAAATGGTAACAAGTGAAATATTAGATGAATGTGGATCTTGATAAGATAATATATTGACGTAAGCATTACTAAAATGATATATAAATTAATACATTCTTTCCAAATTGACTATTTTCTTTTCAAGGGGTGACATGAATGACTGAAACTATCATGGATCCAAAACGACCTAACATCCTGATTATAGATGATGATAATAAAATCAATAGTGTCTTATCTCAGATCCTGTGTGATGAATTTAATGTATATGCCACTACCTCAGTCATAGAGGGGTTAGAGATTGCACGGCGAATCTCCCCTTTTCTTGCCATGATTGACCTTAGGATGCCTGAGGCCAGCGGTATACAAGTCTTAAAAGAGATGAGGATCATAAACCCTGATATCAGGGTTATAATAATGAGCGCTTACGGGGAAGTTAACTCTGTAGTGGAAATATTCAAAGAAGGGGCAATAGATTTTCTTGCGAAACCATTTAATTTTAATGACCTCCTCGATAATATCCGGCGGCTTGCATCGGTGGCTGTTTTAGAACTACCTAATGTTGCAAATTCAAAAGAGATTATAGGAGATAGTCAGGTTATAAGAGAGGTTTGGACACTGCTTAAACGGTTCGCTCCCAGCGAAATTCCGATACTCATTCAGGGCGAAACAGGAACTGGAAAAGAACTCTTTGCAAGGGTTATTCATGACCTGAGTGTACGCTGC
>MHEI01000027.1:4427-4740 GCA_001805165.1 Nitrospirae bacterium RBG_16_43_11
TTCTACCCTGCCGGAATCTCTTATAGAAAGTGAGCTGTTTGGTTATGAGAAGGGGGCATTTACAGGGGCTATTGCCTCAAAGAAGGGACTATTTGAATCCGCAGACATGGGTACTCTATTCATAGATGAGATTGGCAATCTGCCGCTCCATATCCAGTCCAAACTCCTCAGGATAATCCAGGACCATAAAGTTATACGCCTTGGCGCCAAGGGATATGAACCTATTACCCTGAGCATGAGGGTCATAGCTGCCACGAATACGGATCTAAAAGAGGAAGCAGAAAAAGGCGGGTTCCGGTTAGACCTCTACTAT
>MHEI01000027.1:4767-6459 GCA_001805165.1 Nitrospirae bacterium RBG_16_43_11
CCTCCATTGAGACACCGATATGGCGATATACCGTTACTTGCAAATTATTACCTGGCTAAATGTAATCAGGAATTTCATAGAACCACCAGAATCACAGATGAGGCCATGACCCTCCTGAATGATTATCAATGGCCCGGGAATGTACGTGAGTTGGAGAACGTTATCAGGAGCGCCTTTCTCATATCAGATGAACAAATGCTTCCTTCTCATTTTACAAAGATTATAGACGACAAGATGAAACCAAGAATTGAGAGCAATATTGTATACAGTGAAGACTTTATGGATATCAAGTCCCTGAAGAATGTTGCAGGGGAAGAGGCAGAACGGGAGGCTATTTTTAACATTATGAAAAATAACCCATTTATTACTAAGGGACGTCTTGCCCAGATTCTGAGAATAGATCCAAAAACCCTCCGGTCTAAATTGAAGAAATTCGGATTGGATTCACTGCATTAAATAATACCAGAAAAGGGGTATTGATTCCTGAAAATAGGGAATTGCTTCCCTGATATTAATTTTATTTAGTTTCACATATCTAATAATTATCATTATATATTATATGTAACTAATTGATATTCCATGTAATACAAAAACATGGTGTTGCTAATACTGTAATGGCATTCCTTTTGCTTTTCATAAAAATATCATCTGCAAAGATCAATTAAACAACACTGACGTATGAGGAGGAGATTATGCTGTCGGCATCACAGGGTTGGCAATTCTGGAATAGCATGGGTGACATAACATCAACATCAGATCCCTTTAAACTGTTGAACCTGGCTAATGAGTTTGACAGGGCCGGTGTCCTCACTTATGCCATCGAACTATATATAAAGATATTAGATCAATATCCGGACACATTGGAGGCTGTGGCGGCAAGATTGGCTGTCTTTCTTATTGCAAAAAGATATGAAAATGAAGGTAATAAAGAAACAGCGATCTCTCTTGTCAGAAAGGTCACAGTTATAGCAAATGAAAATTGTTAGCTATGGGGTAATAGATTCAAGTGAAAAGATAGATAGCCTTATCACCGGGACTAAAGGTATCCGTATTTACAATATCCCATACAGGGATATCGGGATGGTTATAAGCGGTTCAGACAGGTCTTCCATGAAAATAAGTAATGACAATGCTTCTGACTATAACATTGTCGTTGAACACCTTATGAAGAAATTTACTGTATTACCAGTATTACCACTCAGATTCCGTACGCCTGTCAATAAAAAGGATATTCTTCCTATCATGGAAAATAACTATTATGATTTTAAGGATAATTTAAAGAGGATTCGTCATAAGGTAGAGTTTGGACTTAAGGTAGTCTGGAAAGGGGATGAGGTAAAAGACTGGATTACAAGAGAATACAAAAGAGACGCTTATGGTAAGCTGAAGGCATATGATCCCAGGGGAATTAAGTTTATCGAAGACGTTTTTGACAAATATGTGATTGAGAAGGAATTCAAGGATATGGCTGACATATTTATTGCTATAGTAGACAATTTTCTCGGCAGATTTGCATCTGAAAAGAGGTTCGAAAAGCTGAAAAGTAAAAACCTCCTCTTAAAGGCTTTGTACCTTATTGATAAGAAAAGACAACAGGAATTCAAAGAGGCATTTGATGTATTCAGGATTGCCCCGGGAAACTTGGATTATACTCTCAGAGGACCACTTCCGCCATTTAATTTTGTTGAGATT
>MHEI01000027.1:6937-7035 GCA_001805165.1 Nitrospirae bacterium RBG_16_43_11
GGATATTGAGAATGAGCATGGAGAAAGGTTGTTCAGTATAAACACCCCAATCCTTGATTCCAATTCTGAAAAAGTCCTCGGATATTTAAGTGTCAGGT
>MHEI01000028.1:0-138 GCA_001805165.1 Nitrospirae bacterium RBG_16_43_11
AACAGAGGATGATTATAAAGGCGTGGGATACACTGATACCGGAACTCCAGAAAGGTAGCTTTGATATGGCAATGAATGGGATAGAGGATACAGAAGACAGAAAAAAGATAGTCCTGTTCACCGCGCCGTATTTTGTCT
>MHEI01000028.1:203-320 GCA_001805165.1 Nitrospirae bacterium RBG_16_43_11
AAGAAGGTTGCAACTCTTTCAGGTACGGCAGCAGAGGATATCCTGAGGGCTGCTGAAGGTATAGACGTCTATATAAATCCTGAGATCATTTACAGTTATAAAGATCTTGAGGATGGT
>MHEI01000028.1:352-6263 GCA_001805165.1 Nitrospirae bacterium RBG_16_43_11
TGCGTCCGCCTACGGGGCAACTAATCCTAAATTAAAGAACGTGGGTGAATCCTTTGGGGAGGGGACCTATGCCATTGCCTTCCGTACAGAGGACAAACAACTGCGTGATGCCGTCAGCAAGGCACTGGAGGCCATGAAAGAAAACGGAGAACTCAGTGCTATATATAAGAAGTGGTCATTAATGGATAATCATCAGAAGAATATAGGGATAAAATAAATGACTAAAGTCCTCGGCAATTTGATCGGCGATGAAATCAGATATTCCGGAACTGTCCATGATGTGATATCTCCGGTAACCGGTACTGTTACAGATAGTGTTTATATTGTTCCCAAAGACGAAATATCAAAGGCATTGAGGCTTCTTCCGGACCGGCCGCCAACCCTGTTTGTGTCTGAGGTCTTACAATTTTTAGATCGTTTCAAGGAACAGCTCCGGATTCAAAAGGACCTGTTTTATGAAAAGACCTATCTTGAGACCGGTTTTATTGCAAGGGACAGATGGAGGTCGTTGACAGCGCCATAGAGTTCCTGAATGATTTCGAAGTTTATGTCCATGATAAATCATTCAATGAATACACGGTAAAGCACTCCTACTCATCTGGATCTGAGAGGGAGATAAGGATTACAGACAGGCCGTTCAGATATGTTGCTGCAGCTGTTCCACAGAACGCATCCCTTACACTTGGGATTACGATTATTGCATCAGCGCTGTATTCCGGTTCAGGGATTATCCTGAGGCCATCATTACAGTGTGCCTCTACAGGAGCCTATTTATCTGAACTTATAATCAAAAGCCAGCCGCCTGAATGGAGTGTAATGATAGTGAACTGCATGGCAACTGATTTTCTCGACGCCTGCATTGACTCGGATAAGGTAGAACTAATCCATTATATAGGCAGCAGCAGGTATGCCATGCCTGTATTTTCAAAGGCATTTAACTCAGGGAAACAATGCCTTCTCGATGGCAATGGTAATGGGGTCCTTTATTTGGATGACACATTTCCAGTTGAGGAGGCTGTCAGGATTATTACTTCAGCGGCAACCAGGTTTAACGGAGAGACCTGCACATCAGTCAATGGTGTCCTGATTAAAGATACTGTCTACGATAAGGTCAGAGATGCGCTTGTGGAGTCCTTTAGAAATCTCAGGGTGGGACACCCTCTTGAGCCTCGGGTGGATGTGGGGCCTTTATTCAGTGAGGGGCATTCCATGAGTCTTCAGGAATCTATTATGGGAACAAAGGGGCGCATTTTATGCGGTGGAAATGCTAATGGCGCTTTTTTCAGTCCGGCAATAATGGAAGATGTCGGGATTTCCGAAAGTCTGGTACGGGAGGGTATCTTCGGACCGGTTTTATGGATACAAAAGGTCAATGAAAATTCTGTATGGGAGTGGCTGAGGGCAAACCGTTTTCCATTGAGTGATACAATACTGAGTCATGACAGAGAACTTATTCAACTATTTGCGGGAAATTCCAGGGCAGCGAGAGTTTGCGTTAATCAGGACCCGTCAATAGAATCTATGTTTGAGCCATGGGGCGGCTATCCTCCGAGTGGTTCTAATCCAGTATCCCTTTGGATTGAGAAATACCGGCAGATCTATCAGTTGGATGGAAAATTAAGGGAGATAGTAATGTTACGTGATGCTTACGGCAAGGGGTGTTTGATGTGAAGATACCCGCTCTGCATTTTTCTATAAGGCTTAAGTTGATCCTGATTGTGGCAGGTTTGCTCTTTATATCAATTGCCGGGTCAGGCTACCTGATCAGATCCATGGTATTTCAAAATATACTGGATCAGAAGATAAAAACAGCAGAAATACTTACCAAGTCTGTTGTTCACGATATTAAGTATGTTCATCAGATTCAAAGGAGCGAGAACATTGATCAGGTTATAGCAAAGTTTATTACATATTACAGAATAATCACAAATATATCATACTATAATTCTGAATCTGTGATTGTTGCCGATTCAAACCCCGAAAATATTGGACAAAGTACGAATGATAATCGAATTGCAGATGCTGTGTCTATGGCAAAGCCAAGTATCATTATTACTAAGTCTGACTGGAATAATGTTGGCATACGATCTATATCACCAATCCTGCAGGGGTCTAAGATCATGGGAGCAGTTGAGGTTGATATTTCCATAGGGGATGTCCAGATGACCATTTCTGCTATTGACAGGCGGGTTGCAATGATCCTTGTTGTTGCTGTTCTGTCATCATCAGCGGCTCTTTATTTTCTTCTCCGGGTAGCTATACTTCAGAGGCTCAACCGGCTTATGAACATTACTAATGAGGTATCTGCCGGAAATTACAATGTGCAGGCGGAAGACAAATCATGGGATGAGATAGGACAGTTATCCAAGGCATTTAACAGTATGACAAGTGATCTAAAGATATCCAAGAATGAGCTGGAAAATTATAATAAAACACTTGAAGACAGGGTAAAAGAAGCTACAGCCAGGTTAACAAAGACCTATGATGACTTAAAAAATACACAAACCCAACTTGTACTCAATGAGAAGATGGCATCGCTCGGACTTCTTATCGCAGGTATAGCTCATGAGATTAATACCCCGATAGGGGCCATTTTTAATGTTACAAGGACTTTGGATAACAGGGTGGTATCACTCCCCGGTCTCCTTCGGGATTTCAGGATGGATGATGAGAATCTGCATGACAAGATGATGGTTTGCCTTGATGAATTATACAGGGTATCAAAGGTCCAGGTGTATTCCCCTTCATTCAGAGAGATCAGGGCTATTGAGGCAGTACTGTCTGATCAGGGTCTTGTGAATTATAAAACCATGTCAGCTACCCTGGCGCGGTTGAACTTTACTGACAGGGAAAAGATATTAACGTATATTGATTGTTTCAAAGCACCTTCTTTTTTCGCGTTGTTTGAATCTTGCGGCAGTATTATGCAGGCGGCAAACATTTCTAAATCGAGTTCTCAGAAAATATCCGAGATCGTCAGGGCGCTTAAGTTCTATGCCTATACGGACAGGGACAAGATTGAGGCGGTACAGATAAATGAGTCAATTCAGACAGCCCTTATTCTTCTTAGAAGCAAGTTAAAACATGGTATTTCAGTGATGACCGACTTTGCAAAAGACCTCCCTGAAATTATGTGTACAAGCGAAATTCACCAGGTGTGGACTAATATTCTTAATAATGCATGTGATGCAATTGTGGATATGGGGAGTGATTATAAGGGAGAGATATTCATCATTTCACGAAGATCAGATGATTCTATAATTATTAGTATCTCAGATAACGGTGTAGGTATACCGGAAGACAAAAAGGATAATATATTTGATCCATTCTTCACTACTAAAGATATTGGCAAGGGTACCGGCCTTGGACTCTCCATTGTATCCGGAATTATCAAGAAACAAGGTGGAATAATCCATGTTGACAGCAGGAGGGGGCATACGAAGTTTGAAGTAATACTGCCTGTTAAGATCCAGGATTGCATAAGTATTGACCATGATAATGATGTTTTGATGACAGAACGTGACACAGGGGCAGCAGTAAGTTAAAACTTATAGAATTATGTCAGAAGAACAATACATACTCTGCGTAGATGATGACGGCAATTTTCTAAAGTCTATGGAGTTTCTGTTACCTGAAAAGGTTAATAAATCAGGTGATCAGATGGCATGGTACAGGTGTCTTTTCTCTGACAACCCTTTGAATGCCCTTGACACTATTAAGGACATAAATTCAGAAGGTGATATTGTCGCAATGATTATAAGCGACCAGAAGATGCCCCAGATGAAGGGCATAGAATTTCTCATGGAGACAAGGAAGATGTGCCCTGACAGCATCCGTGTCCTGCTCACAGGTTATGCAGGCCTCGAATCAGCGATCTCGGCCATAAATAATAACCTTCTTGACAAGTATTTTACAAAACCAATAGAAGATGAAAATGACCTTATCCTGAACATAAACCATCTGCTTCAGAGATTCCAGATGAAACGAACGATTACAGATCAGGGCAAGCTCATTCATGATCTGTACACATTCAGTAATGTGCTAAACTCTATTGAGAGTTTTCAGGATACACTCGATTATACAGTCGCGTTTGCAGAGGCCACTTTAAAATGCAGCCGCATATCAATAATGCTGTGTGAAGGAGATATGCTTAAGATCAAAGCTGCCAGGGGTTTGCCTGATGAGGTCATTCAATCTGCAGGGATACCGGTTGGTGGACGTATCGCCGGGGAGGTGTTTCAATCTAAAAAGGCGATTATTGCCAGGACGACTGATGAAATTCCTTATACTGACAAGGTTGTGAATTCTGAATCGGATTCTTTTATCAGCGCTCCTATACTGTATGCCGGACTAACCTCATCAGATCACCCATTGGGTGTTATAAATGTCACTGATAAGGCAGACAATAATCCTTTTACTGAAGCAGATATGGAGACCCTCACTTATATTGCAAATACCGCCTCTATTGCTATTCATAATCAGTTTAACCATATAAAACTTCAACAGGCTTATTCTGAGACGAGGACACAGGCTGCTACTCTTAAATACCAGATGACACACGACCCGCTAACCGGTCTTTCAAACCGGATGCACCTTCAGGACATCCTTCAACATGCTGTCATTTCGAGGAGACATGAGGATTCCGGGTTTTGCATGTTCCTTATGGATCTCGATAATTTCAAAGAGATGAATGATACCCTTGGACATCATAACGGAGATATCATCCTGCAGGAGGTTGCCTCAAGACTTCAGCATTTCCTTGATAAGTCAGAAATTGTGGCGCGTATAGGTGGTGATGAATTTGCAGTTTTGATGAAAGGGCTTAGCAGGGATGAGGCGTCATCTATGGCAGGTAAGATAATGGAGACCATCCGAAGACCTTTTTCAATTGAGGGGATGACACTTCAGGTGGATGCAAGTATTGGAATGTCGTTTTGTCCTGAGCATGGAGAGGAACCTGGCCTTATTATTCAGAGGGCAGAGGTAGCAATGTATTTAGCCAAGAGGTCCGGTGAGGGATTCGGGATCTATAGCGCAGAAAACGATCCATACAATTCAAGGCGACTTGTAATTATAAGCGATTTGCGCAAGGCTATAGATGATGATCAGTTACGATTATATTATCAACCGAAGATTGCATTAGATACCGGACGAATTGCTGGTGTTGAGGCACTGGTGCGCTGGAAACATCCTGAATATGGTTTTTTGCCGCCTGATCAGTTTATTCCAATTGCTGAGCAGACAGGCTTAATTAAGCCTCTGACCATCTGGGTTCTCAATGAGGCATTACGTCAGTGCCGGGCCAGGTGTGATAACAATATCAATGTAGGTGTTGCAGTAAACCTTTCAGTCCGTAACCTGCAGGATATACAGCTCCCTGCACAAATTGCTGAACTCCTTAAGAAATGGGATATATCTCCGGATCTCTTAGAACTGGAAATTACTGAGAGTGTTGTAATGTCAAATCCCGAGATCTCCATGGAGATCCTCAGGCAGTTGAGTGCCATGGGTATCAGATTGTCTATTGATGATTTTGGCACGGGCCATTCTTCCCTCGCCTATCTGAATAAATTACCGGTTAATGAGATCAAGATTGACAAATCATTTATCAAGGGATTGGGGACAAATAACAGTGATGATATGATTGTGCGGGCGACAATAGAACTTGGTCATAACCTCGGATTTACGGTTGTTGCAGAAGGAGTAGAGAGTAAGGTGATACTCGATAGATTAAAACATCTTGGCTGCAACGTGGCACAGGGTTTCTTTATAAGTCCTCCGATTCCGCAGGAAGACCTGAATATATGGATTAGCAACCACTGCTAATAACTTTCCCTGAATTTCAACCTTATACAGTTTTACCTTAACCTTTACAATTTAATCTGAATAATAATATAATGTGAATAATAAA
>MHEI01000029.1 GCA_001805165.1 Nitrospirae bacterium RBG_16_43_11
AATAACCGGATTCTTCAAGATCTACCGCCATGAGTCCCGAGAATGCGTGGAATGCATTCTTGTCCAGCCGTAAAGCCTCCTCGTAGGCATACCTGGCCTCTATGTATCCCCCGGTTGTCAAATAGATATCTCCCAAAGCGGTCCATGCCTTAACATTTTCAGGATTATACTTAAGCGCTTTGTCAATAACCTCTTCTGCACGATCGTACTTACGCTGGTGTGCAAGGCCCTCCCAATTATTTAAGACTGCATTGGAGCGATACGCGTTTATCAATGACATGCAGCCCGAAAGAGTACAGGCTGTAATGATGATAGATATAATTAAGGAAAATTTCTTGACCATTCTCTTGAGTGATAGAAGGTGAGCCGCCAGCGCTCATACAGCTTTGCTGCTTCCTGTTCGCTTAGCCTGGGGTTAAAAACCCTGGCACTTGAAGAAGATGTTAGCTTCCCAATTGATGAAAAACCTTGCCAGATATTCGTGCTCAGCCCTGCTAAGAAGGCAGTTCCAAGGGCTGTATAATGGTTTTCCTTAACCTTGCGCACCGGCATCTTAAGGATGTCGGCCTGGAACTGCATCAGAAAAGATATATCTGAGACAGCACCACTGCCTATTATCTTTTTCAGCTGCAGGCGTCCGTCTGTCTGAATAACATTCACATTGTCTTTTACCATGAATGCTATTGCCTCAACCGCTGCCCGCACTATGTCTTCTCTTTTAGAACCTTTTTTAAGTCCATACAAACATACAGTGCTATCACTGTCCCAGTGCGGGGAACCGAGGCCATCCAGTGAAGGGAGCATAAAAAGGCGGTTAAGAGATCCCTTGCAGAGCTTTTCAATGTCTTCCTTTGGGCCAATGAGACCAAGATTGTCTTTCATCCAGGATAAGAATGAACCTGCTGAATTAATTATGCCTTCAAGAAGATATGTAGTGGACTCATGATTTGACCATGCAATGGTTGTCAGGAGTCCAGGCAAAAGGAATATCTTTTTTCCTGTATTCGCAAGCATAAGTCCGTCATCACCGTAGTTAATGCTTACATCCCCTTCCTGAAAGAGTCCGTGTCCAAGCAGGGATGCCTGTTTTTCCGTAATAGAGGCATGGATCGGGATTACCTGACGCTCAATAACTGCATCTCCTATATAAGAAGAAGTGGGAACGATGTCAGGGAATATTTCATGCGGCAGATTAAACAGCTCTAATAATTCCCTGTCCCATGTCTTGGTAAAAATATTGCACAAAAGGGTTTTAGCCGCACTTGCATGGTCCATAACATAGACGGACCTCTTTGATAAATGCCAGAGGATATAAGTATTTACGGTTCCAAGTAACAAACGCCCCTTATCAGCGAGTTTCTGAACAGCCTTTACATTTTCCAGAACCCATTTAATCTTGGATGCAGAATAATAAGGTGAAAGGTGAAGTCCAGTACGTTCGCGAACTATTTCCCGCCGCCCTGTCCTCTGTCTGCAAATGTCCATCCCCCGCGGGTCGTTATAGCTTATTGCATTGTAGACAGGTTTTCCGGTTTCTTTATCCCACAGTATAATAGTTGATTGCTGTCCCGAAATTCCAAGCGCTGCTATTTGCTTTTTTTTAGTCCCGATTTTTCTGAAAAGAGCCTTAATTGCATTTAGCTGGCTCTTTAATATGTCATCTGGATTGTACTCAATCCATCCTGAACGGAGAAAACGTGGTTTCAGGGGGACCTCGAACCTGGCAATTATTTTTGCGTGGCTATCAACTAGAAAGGCACTGGAATTTAAAAAACCCTGATCAAGGACAAGTATGTATTGACCCATAAGCTTTGATCCCTTTGATTTTTGGCTTATATTATCAATCTGATAATGTAAAGTCAACAGTCAAGCGTAATGAAAAATAATGAATAGTCGGGTTTATGGAGTCAAATGTAATTCAATCCTGTCAGTTGGACAATTAACAGTAAATATTTTATGTCAGCCGGACGATAATATGGAGCATTAATAAAATATAATTGTTTCTAACAGGTTATAATGAAAAATATATTTAATAGCCGGCAGTTTAAGATGATTGTAATTATCGGACTTTCCCTGTCTGCATTATTTCTTGTACTGATGATTGCATCCAGACTGATACTCCTTGACAGTTTTGTGGAAATCGAACAATCCAACGTGAGAAAAAATGTTGAAAGGGCTATCAATGCACTTAATGGTGAACTTACACACCTGGCTACAGTAAATGGTGATTATGCGGGATGGGATGATAGTTATCAGTTTATTTTGAATGGTAACAAGGAATTTTTAGATGCAAACCTGCCTGATACTGTTTTTCCATCCTTACGTCTTAATATGTTGATTTATATAAAAAATAATGGCGATATTGTCTATGGAAGGGCATATGATTTAAATAAAGAAGCTGTAGTTCCTGTCCCGGAGAGTTTGTATAAGCACATCTCCCCTGAAAGTCCACTCTTAAGACATCCTGGTACTGAAAGTTTAGTAAAAGGTCTGCTGCGCCTTCCAGATGGCATTTTGCTGGTCACCTCAAGGCCGGTCTTGACGAATGAATACAAAGGACCAATACACGGGTCGCTAATTTTAGGACGTTATCTTGACTCAGCAGAGGTCGAGTTGCTTGCACAGCAGACAAAATTATCCATTAATGCCTTAAGGCTTGACGATAATGTAATACCAGATGAATTTAAACTTGCTATGATTAGGATCAATGATGCTGACCCTATCATGGTATCCCCATTAAACAAGGATATAATAGCCGGCTACACAATAGTAAATGATATTTATGGTGACAGGGCATTAGTTGTGAAGATCGAAACCCCAAGGAATATATATAGACAGGGTGTTCAGACAATAACATATTTTATCCTCTGGTTCGTTTTTGCAGCAGCCATTTTTGCCGTTGTAAGTTATTGGTTATTTGAGAAACTGGTCCTCTCTCGACGGAAGGGGAAGGAATCAGAAGCTAAGTACATGGCCGTTGTAGAGCATGCAAACGAGGGTATTATTATTGTAAATTCTGATAACAAGATGATACTCGAGGGTAATACAGCCTTTAAAAGCCTGCTTGGTTATGGCAATGATGAAATATTGAATATGTCATTATATGACATATTTGCAGAGGATTCAGAGTCTGTATTACTTGAGGTAGAGCGCATTGTTAAAGAGAAGAGGGACCTTAGACTGAGACATAAGGACGGTTCGTTATTGTATGCTGAATTATCTGCGAGCCCACTTGAACAGTGTGACAGTCAGATTATGTGTGTCATGGTTCATGATATAACCGAGAGAAAAGTTTTTGAAGAGCAGTTGATTGATCAGGCAAATCACGATTCCCTTACTGGATTAGCCAACAGAAATCTCCTTAATGACAGGCTTGTTCAAGCCACTGCATATCAGAAAAGGAAAAAGATGCAGTTTGCAGTAATGCTGCTTGACATTGACAGGTTTAAGGTCATAAATGACACCCTGGGACATAGCTCAGGAGATATCCTCCTGAAGCAGATTGCTGAACGACTTGTCAGTGGAGTGAGAAATTATGATACAGTTGCGAGGCTGAGCGGGGATGAGTTTGTTATACTGGTAAATGATGTGGCTGATACCAATGATATTATTACAGTGGCGAAGAATATACTAGAATCGTTAACTGCTTCTGTGAAGATAAATGAAGATGAGCTGTTTGTTGCTGCAAGTATCGGGATATCACTGTTTCCATCAGACGGTGAATCTGCCGACCATCTATTAATGAAGGCGGATACGGCAATGTATCATTGTAAGGCCCAGGGTGGAAATAACTATCAATTCTTTGCTGAAGAAATGAACCTGAAGGCTAAAAACAGGCTGAGTATGGAAACAAATCTGAGAAAGGCAGTAGAACAGCAGGAATTCATTCTCTATTACCAGCCTAAAGTTGACTTGTCTACAGGAGAGATCTGCGGGATGGAGGCATTGATAAGATGGCAGAAAGACGGGAAAATGATATCGCCGGCAGAATTCATCCCGCTTGCAGAGGAGACAGGTGTTATCCTTCCAATAGGTGAATGGGTTCTGCGAACCTCATGCAGGGACATGAAGCAGTTAATAGATATGGGATTTTCTAATCTTGTTATGTCTTCAAATCTCTCTTCCCGGCAGTTTGCAAATGACAAGATCGTAGAATTGATTGGCAGAATAGTGGATGAGAGCAGCCTCGACCCAATGCATGTTGAATTGGAACTTACAGAGAGCATCCTGATGGAAAATGAGGAAAAACTTATCAGGAAGCTTTATGCGATTAAAGACAGGGGCATCAGGCTTTCAATTGATGATTTTGGCACAGGTTATTCCTCTCTCAGTTATCTTAAAAAGTTTCCTATTGATGTGTTAAAAATAGACCGCTCATTTGTGATGGATATTACAACGAATCCTGATGGTGCGTCCATTGTAGAGACAATATTAGCAATGACCCATACATTAAGGTTGAGGTCAGTGGCAGAGGGCGTAGAGAAATTAGAGGAGTTAATGTTCCTTGCAGAACATGGATGCGAGGAGATGCAGGGGTATTATTTCAGCAGGCCGGTGCCGTTTGATGCATTTATCGATCTACTAAGGTCAGGGAAAAAACTTCAGACAGTCGCTAAAGTTTCATAGCCCTGAAGTAGGTAACTCCACCAATAACACCGAACACAATATTTGCCAGCCAGGATGAAAGCATGGGGTTAATACGACCTGCGTATCCCATACTTAAAGACAAAGAGTAGGTGGTCCAATAAAGTACCCCGATAAGAATACACAGCCCTATGCCTCTGGCGAGCCCTCCATACCTCTTTTTGATACTGAAACCAAAGGTTATCCCGAAGATGGATAAGATAAATCCGGAGAATGGGAACGATGTCTTGGCATACAGATCAACTGACAGTCTTTTTATCTCATAGCCTTCTCTTTTAATTGTATCTATATAGTTTTTCAGGGTTGTATAGTTTGTTTCAGATGCCCGGACAGTCATATGACTGAAATCATTTTGTCTTATAGGAAAATCCAACGGAAGGGTATCAAATTCCAGGAGTGTTACCTTTCTGTTGTCAGGATCAAACTGCCTCCTGACACCTGTCTTAAGAAACCACTGACCATCTTCTGAGGTAGCACGTTCAGCCGAAATACTTTCCCTGATACTGAATTCAGGTGTCAGATAATAGATATTTATCCGGCCCATTATTTTTTTGTCAGGGTCTATAAATCTTGCATTGTATATTGTGTAATCGTCAGCCTTGAGCCATAGACTATCTTCCTTAAAGAACATTTCTCTTGGTTTTAACTCGATTGACATTCGTAGATCCTCTGCCTTTTTATTGCTTACGGGTATGATAGAGTTATTCAGGAAGAATGTGCCTGCAGAAATAAGGAGAGTTAGAGTTAATACGGGCAGTATAATATTGTGTATACTCAACCCGCCGGAACGCAGGGCAGTAAGTTCATTATATTTAGTAAAAAGTCCCATGTTCAGAAATGATGCAAAGAGTAGAGAAAGAGGCACCGTGTAATATATTGCCTGCGGCAGGTGGAAGATAAAAAAACCTGCAATAGTTAAGAAGCCTGCATGAACTCTTGTAAAATCTCCAAGATTCTCGATTACATCAATGAGCAGATACAGTACTGTGAAAGCCGCTGAAATGAGAAGAAACAACTTTAGTAATTCTGCTGAGACATACCGTGTGATTATCTTCATTTGCCTCTTGAAATTATATTAAACAACTTAAGCCTTCTTTCTGCAGACACAAAATATATTGTAACAACAGCAAAAAAGAGTGAAATACAGACCGTTGACCAGGCTGCAATCACCGGATGGATAAATCCCTCGACTGCAAGGATCTCAAAGCCGGTGTCCAGTATGTAGTAGATGAAAACAATAACAATGCTTAATATGAAGCCTGCAAATCTGCTTGAAAATGTGGTCATTATACCTATGGGAGTGCCGAGAAGTCCGAGTACCAGTGCAGCAGCAGGCAATGAAAACTTCTTATAGTACTCCATCAGCAGCCGCCTGTATTCCCGTACCTTCCCCTGTTCTTTCTTCTCTTTTATTTTCATTTTCAATTCCGTAAGGCTTAAACCCCATTTCTCCTTTACAAGTCTCACACTCTCAATGGACTGAACTGAATCCAGTCTTAAGAAATATGTTGAAAACGTGACCATTTGATATTTACTCCTGTCATCAGATTCAAAG
Organism: Nitrospirae bacterium RBG_16_43_11; assembly: GCA_001805165.1. Lineage (GTDB taxonomy): Bacteria > Nitrospirota > 9FT-COMBO-42-15 > HDB-SIOI813 > HDB-SIOI813 > RBG-16-43-11. The sequence continues at coordinate 6,200 of MHEI01000029.1, forward strand.
TAAATATGACCATCCTGAAGCCTCAGGAACAGGTTGGATGTTGCAGGGTCATTGAGGATGTTACCCTGTCTTGCAGTAATAATCTTTGAGTC
>MHEI01000030.1:0-9875 GCA_001805165.1 Nitrospirae bacterium RBG_16_43_11
ATGTAATGCGGATTTTCACTGTAGATGATATGTAAAGCCGGGATGGTGAAACAGGTAGACGCACGGGACTCAAAATACGAAAAAGCCACTTTTTGCAAGTGTCTGAAAAGTAACAGAATCCCTTGATATTACAAAGGATTAAAGGTGTTTGACATGTAACGAGTTGTAACGAATTATCACCAGTTTTAACCCGATTTTGGACACGTGGCGGACACGTGAAAATCACGGGACAGAAAGTCCCATGCGTGAAGGTTGCGTGCCCAACACGTGACCATGACGTGTTTTTTGAGGCCATATGATAGAGAGAGAGACAGAGAGAGAACCACTTGAGTATTTCGAATTTTCCTTCTCATCAAAACTTACAATTTCTGATCCTATCAGAGACTATGTAGATAATGACACATCATTAAAAGATTATTCCTTTAGGTACGAAGCGACTTATTTAGGTGAAGAGACACTCACCGTCCGACCCATTGCTGATGATACAAATGGTGAAAGTATATTGCTTGCTTGTTTTCAGGTAGACCCCTGGGACATATTTCATAAACATGCAAGCTTTGATGATATACTGAGGGGGTGCAAAGGAGAAGATGTTTTACTTTCACAGCCTCATTCTCTTCAATATAATGAGTATTCAGCGTCGGCCAAAGAATTAAAAACAAGAATGACAGAGGATGTCAAAATACATTATGAAAAGATGTTCAGCTTATATGATCCCCCAACCATGAGGAAATCTGACAAGAAATTATTATCAACGATCAAAGATGTCCCATACCTCTTATATGATAAGGACATACTTAAAAGGTTCATTGAGATAGTTACTACAGCCAGGTGGAATTTAGATAAAAGTAAATCTGATATGGCTAAGCATTATCTTGATGCGTATTTTCTGCCCAAACATGGCGGGGGAAAGAGGCCACTTCCAAATATTAATTTTAACCTTGCTGTTAAGTTAGTAAAAAAACTGTCTCAACACCTTTCAGAAAAATGCAGGAAGGTATTAACTGATAATAAAGTCTATATTAGTAAGGATGATTGGAAGTTCACAGACGAGACATGCGATGTTTGTAATGGGAAGGGGTCTAAGACCGTATCATTTAATAAGCAGACCTGTCGTAAGTGTAATGGCCTTGGTTATGTTAAATCAGTCAGCTACGATGTATTGAATAAATGGATTGAAAAAGCCGTCGAATATCGGCTGTCGTCCCTCCCAAAAGAATCATTAAGCACACTTGTATTGAAACCCCTCTCATTCGCTAATCAACTGATAGAAGAATCCCTAAACATTTCACTGAAAACCCTCTCAAGAAATATAGACAACTAAAGTCAGTTATGTCCATACCACTCAATTGATACGGTTAAACATGTAATGTAAACTCAGTCTCGTAAGATAGATAGGAGAGACTGAGAGATGGATTATCATACCTCTAAAACACCAGACGAATCAACCCCCATTAATTGCCATTGTGAAAAATGTCCAGTCTGTAATGGCTTTGGAACTTTACGCTTTGGCAAACAAAACTGTCATGCCTGTCAAGGTAAGGGCTATCTCATCATTCCCAATAAAATAGAAGATGTTGACGGGACATCCGAATGAAACGCCGGGCGAATCTATCGGACAGCTTTAATCTACAACGTATTCTCGACATTTCAACGACCAGTCAGTATGTTTGCCTGTCCCCTAACGACATTAGAGATCGAATTGCAGCCGGAACCTTCCCATACATAAATATCAGCAAAGGCAAAAAACCTGTTTTCAGGTTTGATGTCAGACAGCTTGACAAGTGGATTGATACACTGCCGGGGAAGAAAGCTGAGGATCTCGATGATAGATAATACAAATGTTGAAGACCTTCCCGGCCTTTCTGCATGGCATGTCGAAAACCTTATGAAGCGTGGTTTTACACGTGAAACAATAATTACCGCCATGTTTAAAAGTGTTACGCACGAGCAAATCTCGGGGGTTGTGGGTTTCAGTCCGGCGGCAGGGGAAGAAGCCAGACGCCGAGGCCTTGTTGGTTCACCTGGTATTGCAATCCCTTTCATTGACCCAATAAATCCCACAAAATTACGGGACACGAGGTTTAGGTTAGATTATCCGGCGGAAATCGGCGGCAAGCCTGCCAAATATATTTCACGGAAGGGCGCAGGGAATTTAATATATTTCCCCCCTGGGTGTAGCGATAAACTTCAGGATATTTCTGTCCCGATATTTATTGTCGAGGGCGAGTTTAAAGCGTTGGCAGCTTATCAGGCTGGACTTTTTGCCGTTGGCCTTATTGGTGTCTTCGGCTGGAAGGGCAAGGGGCCTGATGGCCAAAGTCAACCGATTGCAGACTTTGAGTTGATAGCGTGGAAGGGGCGACAGGTTATTATTGTTTTTGATAGCGATGTTGCAACAAATCCGCAGGTATCGAAGGCAAGACACGAGTTTGGCAAAGAACTTTATCGAAGGGGGGCCGTGTAATGGTCTGGGCAATTAATTTACCACCGGCAGCCGATGGAAGCAAGCAGGGATTTGATGATTTTGTCGCCGCTTGCGGCATTGAGGCATTCCACGCACTGGACGTTTTTGAGCTGCCACAAACGGATATTCCGCCCTTTACAATTGGTATATCTGAATTTCTGGAAGGCCCGGAACCCCCTCTTGCATGGGGGATTAAAGGCCTTCAGCCTGTTGGCGCTAACGGCTTTCGTATAGCAGACCCAAAAACTGGGAAATCTTGGCTGATGCTGGAAGAAGCCTATTCGATGAGTACGGGACAGGACTTATTTAATTATTTCAAAGTACCGTCCCGGCGGAAAGTCTTATTAATTGAGGAAGAGGATCATTCGAGGCGTGTTAAAAGACGCCTTGAGCGTATTATCAGGGCTCACGGCGGTGTAAGGCCGTCTGATGAGTATTTCAGAATATCCGTCAAAAAAGGTTTGCGGCTCGATGATAACAAGTGGAGAGAGGTTCTTGAATGGGAGATACAGAATTTCAGGCCGGAGTTTGTTTATCTTGACGTTTGGAACCGTCTTCACTCTAAAGATATAAATTCCGCCGAAGAAATGTCAGGCATAATCCTTTTTCTGGATCAGTTATCCAGGGAACACAGTTGCACATTTGTCATTATACATCACACCCGGAAGATGGACGGCGGCGGCGATAAGCACAACGAAATTATGGGCAGCCGTGTTCTTGGTGGCTTTTCTGAAGCAACAATTTTTCTGAAACCCACAAAAGAGAAGGGCGTTATCCGGGCGACTGTTATCTTGAAAGACGAACCGGAAGACGGCTCTTTTGAGTCTGAATTTCAGATAAAACTCACCGACACACCGGACGGCATGGGAACATGTTTTGAATATTTAGGAACACCGCCAGAACGTCAGGCGTCAGTGGATCTCCGTGAGAAGATTAAAGACGTTGTTTTGAACTCAGATCACGGCCTGAAAATCAAGGACGTTGCTGAAGCGGTTGGATGCGGTAAAACGACGGCGCAGGAACACCTTGAAGTGCTTTTTGACCTAAAGATTGTCAACAGGGTAAAAGTTGCGCAAGCCTGGACATACACACCGCACGAACCGCACGCTTTTAACGAAGGGGCAAAACAGTGACGTTAAATTTCATGGGCCATGAGGTAACCGCACACCGCACGCACCCCCCTTATAAGGGGGGGTTCCGTGCGGTTGTTCCGTGCGGTTCCCCCATCCTTTGGCGGAAAGCTATACCGCACACCGCACACACCGCACACTTTGAATTAGCCGTGCAGTTAGAGAGGATAAAATGAATCTGAAAGACCTTCTCCAAAAAGTATCACACACAGACCCACCCACCCGGCTTGAGGATGTTCTCCTCATGCCGTTGTCCAAATTTAGGAAGGCCGGATTGCTTTGTCGGGTTCCATGCGACCACCTAACCGGCGGGGATTATTATATTGCTTCCAGTGAAAAAGAGGCAGCAGTCGGACGGGCTGAATGTCACAAGTCATGAGAATAAATAAAGCTGCAAAGGCACTCAACAGGTCACCTTCAACAGTCAGGAGGTGGATACAGCAGGGTGCGCCAACTGTCAGGCTTGGTTCAGTTGGCCGGGACAACGGTTCCCTTGTAAATATAGCGGATATTCAACGCTGGCGTGGCGGTGGTGCTGTTACGGCCAACGATGACGAGCTACTTGCGCGGCTGGCTATAGCCTTATTGGACACGATACGCAGGGATGAGATTCATATCAGCGTCAATATCAGCGAGCGGGATGCAGCTTCCCTTCTTGTGCTGGTATACCAAAGGTACTACAGGAACCTTACAAACGAACAGGTTGACATTGATAACCTTCCCGATGAAATGAAGCATATATGCGCATTTTTGCTATAGTTGAGAAAATTTAATTATACGGAGGTACTAAATGGATTTTCTACAACAAGCACAAATCAAAAAGGCGGGCGAGTTACTCAACTCAGCGTCCAGACAGGAACAGAAGATTGATAATGGCATTGGATTGAGCGAGAGGGAAATTCGCAGTTACTCATTTTTAACCGCTATCGGGAAAAAACATAATTCTATTATTCGACACACGACCTTTGATGGAGTTGAGGCTGAGGCGCATAGGGCTCTTGCTGCTAAGCTCGGTGAACCAGTTAGCTCAGGCACAATATATATCCCGTCAGAAATTCTATACCGTGATCTAACTGTCGGCATACTCGGTGCTGGTGGTGCATTGGTGGGTCTCAAAAATGTCAGTTTCATTGATGTTCTACGCAACCGTACAGTAGTCTTTAAACTTGGTGTCCAGCGAATGCCCGGACAGGTGCAACAAATCACTATACCGAAACAGTCAGGTGCGGCTACTCATTATTGGCTTAACACCGAAGCGACTGATATTACGGAATCACAACCTGTATTCGCACAGGTAGCACTTACGCCGAAAACAGTTGGTGCATACACTGAGGTGTCACGGCAGTTACTATTACAGTCTAACCCGGCAGCCGAGAGCATTGTGATGAGCGACGTTGCGTCCGTCTTAGGTGTTGCGGTTACAGATGGCGTCATTAATGGCACAGGTGCATCCGGTCAGCCTCTTGGTGTTTTAAATACATCGGGCATCGGAACAGTATCCGGCCCATCACTTGCTTATGCTGGCCTTGTCGAATTTCAGCAGGACATATCAGATGCGAACGCAGTATTAAACCCGGACACATTAGGATACATTACAACGCCATCGGTGGCAGGATTACTTAAGGGTCGTCAGAGGTTTACAGGGTCAGACTCTCCATTGTGGAGGGGATCACTGCATACGGGCGAAATCGAAGGTGTCCCTGCATATAGCACAAAGCAAGTGCCTGCTGCCGTCATGATATATGGTGACTGGTCACAGGTTGTTGTGGCAGAATGGGGCAACCTGGCAATCGAGATAAATCCGTTTACCGATTTTAAGGCTGGCATAATCGGCGTCAGGGCAATGTGGTCAGTTGATGTTGCAATAAGACATGCTGAGAGCTTTTCCGTTGCAACATCTATAACTTAGTACAGGAGATACGACAATGAAAACATCCGCAAAGATGAGGCAATGGGAAAGAACACAGACAGCTTGGACTATTGAGCAGGATCGCATTAACTTTTTAAAGACTGCTCCATTGCCGGTTAATCCACCTTCGTTAATGAAACCTGTAAAGGTTCGGGTGTTGAAGCCCACGTTCTGCATAAAGGGCGAGAGAGTTGAGGTTGATTCAATTTTATCAATGCCATACTGTGACGCAGTGTCGTTGCAGGTATTAGGAAAAGCTATAATCATAGAGTAAGTCTGGGGGCAGTCAGACAAGTCGTAAGGATTGCCAGGCATCTCTTCTCTTCTGGCCTCATACCACTTACGACATCGGTTATCAGCAAGGCGTCTTGTTGATGTGACAACCCGACATCCGGCCACTCCTCCGGTTGCAATGTCACAAGAAACAGGGGATTTGTCAGAGGCGTCCGCCAAATCCTGCCAGGTCACCACAGGGGCGTAGTAACTGGTGCTACGCCTCTAAGGTGATGAGGCAACAAGAACTTTAACAATTGCGTAACTCATTGATAACAATAAATAAAAAGGTACTGGCTCTATGAAACGTTTGAGGGTGGCTCAGACCGCTGTTCTCGATTAGTGGCAGGGTAAAAAAACATATTGATGTTGCATAATGGAACATCGGAGGACAAATAATTGAACAAGCGAGCAATTGCAGATCATGTGGACGTATCAGTGAACACTATTTCCAGGTGGGTCAGTCTTGGATGTCCTTATGACATGGATGAAAAGGGGCGTTATATCTTTGATCCTGATGATGTCGAAACCTGGCGTCATGATAACATTGACAGCAGAACACCTGGGGAATATGAGAGGCCACCGTCTACGAAAGAGATTGCAAGTTGGTCACTCAGCTTTGCTACGAAACTTTTGCATTATATAAAAGCCTGCAAGCGTTGCAACAATGCAATCATGAAAGACGCCCGGCTGGGGAAGTTTGGCGGTAAAAATGGAACCTGAACCTTACTTTACTACCAAAAATCTTGTTGTTGCAGTCTACCTCAAACAGAAGGGCGCACGTTACTTGAGCGCTACGTCACGCAACAACGAGCATACTTTTTATTTCTTAGATACGCCTGATCTTCGCAAGCATTTAAAGAGGTTGAAGGATGAAGTGCTTAAAATGTAATGGCCTCTGTCTCCCTGAGCAGTGTCAGGACGGGTGTTTCATCTTCTATCAATACAGGTGCGTTAATTGCGGCAAACTGCACGATCCCCCGGAGATTAAGGCTATACCTTCCCCTTCCCAATAGAACGGCTGTTTGAGGCTATTCTGCAAGCGTCCTTCCCTCATTAGCGGCCTGCTATACCTCATTACTAAAGCATAAACCCTCATTAGCACACCTATAGGGTATATCCTTAATCCAGGACTACGCCAATGAGTTCTGTATAGACGCTCAACTGAAGCTGGGGACGTTGCTGAAGGATATGGATAAGAACGAGGGAAGTAAAGGGAAGATACAGGAACATTTGTCAGGCACTACCAAAACGGAAGGGCCTGTAGAATACAATCCACCCACATATGCAGACCTTGGCATAGACTACAAGGATGCAAGCCGATTGCAGAGGGCGGCTGAACATAGCGAGGCTATAGCTGTGAAGGTGGCAGAAGTAAAGGGAAAGGGACGGCCTGTTATAGCGAGCAGGGTTATAAATCAGGTATTGCAGGGTGTACTGAAGGCGGCAAGCATTACCCTTACCCTATGCCTTAACGGGCGGCAGAGCGTCAGTCCTCATATACCCCTTCTATTCTCATGTTTCCTGAGTGCAAGAAGCGTGATACATGACATAAGAAACTGTTTGACATTTATATATCATAGGTATAATATACACACCATGCAGAGAGTAAATCACCACTTATCAGACGTACAGATGAAAAACCTCAGGAAACTTGCAAACAAAACAGGGTTATCCGTTGCCGAACTTATCCGGCGGGCCATAGACGCCTACTTGAAAGACAGTAAAAAGGGGGTGTAATTATGGGAGCTATTTATAAGAGAAATTTTAAGGATGGGACAACCTGGTATATCTCCTATTATGTCAACGGTCAGCGAGTAAGGGAGAAGGTAGGCAGACAGAAGGACGGAGTAACAGAGAGACAGGCGAAAGAGGCACTGCAATCAAGGACGGGGTCTGTTGTCCAGGGAAAGTTTGATATAGCACAGGTAAAGAAGTATGCCCTGGTCAGTAAGCTCATAGATCAGTACCTTGAATACTCACAGGCGAATAAGAAATCAGCAGAGAGGGATCTAACATCCTCAAAGCATCTTCTACCCTTCTTTGGTAACAAGAGGATAAACGAGGTCACACCCTGGATGATTGAGAAGTATAAGATCAAGCGCAAAGAGGAGATAAAGGCAAAGCATCCCCATAAGACAGAGAGAGACATTTCCTTTGCAAGCATTACCCTTGAGCTTGCAATGCTGTCAAACTTATTTACTAAGGCTATAGAGTGGGGAAAGATTGAACATAATCCGGTCAAGGGGATAAAGAAGTTTAAGGCAAAGTCTATTGAAAGATATCTTGAGCAGGACGAAATAAACAGACTCATAGAGGCTTGCAATGAGCCTGTAAAAACGATTACAATAACGGCTCTTAATACTGGAATGAGGTTGAGGGAAATACTTAAACTAAAGATAAAGGATATAGACTTCAAGAACTCAATTATTAATATCAGGGATTCAAAGAACGGGGATAATGGCAAGGTTCCTATTAACGACTATCTCCATGACACCCTGCAAGGCTATCTTGACGGTCATAAAGGGGTGTATGTCTTCCCTGATAAAGATGGTAAGCACAGGAAAGACATTAGAGGGTCTTTTCAGGCAGCACTCAAGAAGGCAGAGATTACTAATTTCAGGTTCCATGATCTCCGGCATACATTCGCAAGTCACCTGGCTTTAATGGGGGTGGACTTGTACACAATACAGAAGTTAGGACGCTGGAAGGAAATAAAGATGATTCAGCGATATGCGCACTTGTCACCAGAACACCAGAGAAACGCTATCAAGGCACTGGATGGCCTGTTTAAAAATGGGCACGTGGCGGACACGCAGACAAATGTTGTTAACTTGAAGGACTACGTAACTAATTGATTAAATTAACTTGCCGGGATGGTGAAACAGGTAGACGCACGGGACTCAAAATCCCGCGGGGGCAACCCCATGGGGGTTCGATTCCCCCTCCCGGCACCACAGAATGATGCGGGTTTCATAATAGTAGGTTACTTCTGGGATAGTAATTTCAAGCCTTTCAAGCCCTAACATCTCTCAAGTCCTCAAATTTCAATGCACAAACGGTCTTTCTTCCAACGCAATCTGAGCCTCTTGTGCCTGGACTGTGTCCAAATTGTGCCTATTTTCTATTTCAAGCCTACTTTCGTGATACCTTACAACCTTCCTGGAAGCCTTCTTTAAGTCATCCTCATTGACGATGTTGTATCTTTCAAACACGCTCCTCGTCTTATGACCTGATACCATCATGGCAACTCTCTCAGGCACTCCGGCCCTAACCATATTTCTTACTGCAGTCCTCCTGAAGTCATGGAAGATACGTCCTTCAAGACCTGCCTTCTTACAGGCAGTGCCCCACGCACTTCTAAAGTCCCTAATCTGCTCTCCACTTTCACCAAAGAACACCCAGGGACACCGAGGATGCTTGAGATCTCTGAGCGCCTTCTGAAGGTGTATCGTCTCCAGTAGATCACCCTCCATGTAGATAACCCTCCCCTCTTTATTCTTAGTGTCCTTGTGATTCAGGGTTATCTTGTTCTCGATCATGTCTATTTGTGGCCATCTAAGACTTAAGATTTCCTGTTTTCTCATCCCTGTGTGGTACGCCATTGTAATTACAGTCTTCAGGTAATCCGGCAATGCTGTCAGGAGGGACAGGTAGTCTTTGTGTTCAAAGTACCCCTGCCTTGCGTTATGTTCCTCAAGATGAGGGATATAAGGAACACTTGTCACCTTTGGTGGGGTCATGGTCTTTGCCAGATTGAACATCCGTTTCAATGCCGCAAGCTCCCGGTTAATAGTCCCATTCTCTGCCTCATCTTCCTGACGGAGAAGGATATAAGACCTGATCCTGTCAGTAGTAATGTCAATTGCTTTCATCCCTTCAAAGAAGGACTTTAGATGTTTTATACTACGCTCTAATCTCTCAATGGACTTCATACCATTGACCTTATAGTCGCTGATCATGTCCCCTGCAAGCTCATCAAACCTTATGCGCTCAACCTTTAAGCCCGGGAACCTGTTTTCTGCAACCTGTCCTTCACGAAGCCTTAACCGCCTCTTAGCTTCAATTTCCTTGTCTGAATGTGTACTTTCACGAT
>MHEI01000030.1:9893-11075 GCA_001805165.1 Nitrospirae bacterium RBG_16_43_11
AGTAGGTATTCCCTCTTTTGTAAATGCTTCCCATGTCTATCACCTCCTTTCCTTTGGTGGATTCAGGAGACTATTGAGGGAGATTCCCAGTGCATCGGCTATCTTCTGCAAGGTAGTGATGTTTGTTCCGTGCCTCATGTCGGTCTCTATCTTGGCAACAGTAGTACGATGAAGCCCGGCCTTATTTGCAAGCCCTTCCTGAGTAACCCCCTTCCGCTCCCTCCAAAATTTGACATTCTTACCTACGGTAATCATGCTATCTATTGTAGACATCTGTCATACCTCCTGTCAAGATATTATTTTTAGTTTTTAAATAATAGTGGGAACAAGGTTAATAGGTGTAACTTGTTTTTCTCTGTTCAATCCACCTGTCAAGATCAATTATATCAAGATGGATGCGCCTGCCTTCCCTGACAATGGGAAGGGATCCATTCCAGATGAGTTCACGAATGGATGGTATAGACCTTCCAAGATAAATGGATGCTTCTTGCACCGTCAAGAGACGTTTCTGGAGGCTTACTCTATGCCTACTCGCGGGATTGCTAATCCCGTGCGTATTTGTAACTGATTGTTTTTTCATGCCTTGTTTACTGTGTGTGCCCGAATTGTGCCCTTAAAATATCCCTGCAACTCTCTTCCCGGAATATTCTCTCGTTGCTCTCTCCATTTCCTTCGCACAATAGAAACTCCGTGGACCAACTATAAACAGCGGCATCGGTAGTCTAGGCATCCCATACATCACCTTAGAACCGAACCGCCTGAAACACTCGTGTAAGCTCACCACCTCATGACCATCGACGGTAAATATTTTCCTCAGTTCCCGCACCTGCGCCATCTCGTGGCGGGTTAATAGACGGAAAAGCCTCATTCCTTAATCCCCTCTGGATCATCCGTCACGGTTTTACATCGCTTGTACGGTGACAAATCAACTAATGTTATCTCTGTATTCTGCGGTTTATCATCCTGAACCTTTTTTACTACGGGCCCCAGGCTCGATCTATCATACAGGCGCTGCTTTGCATTCTCAATCAGGGATGGCGGTATCTCAAGCCCTTCACCCTTGTGTATCTTCAGTCTTGCAAGAGCAATGTCATTCCGGACTATAGCTGGCAGATGTGGGTCTATCAGGGACCTGATATATTCCTTAATATCGGGCTTGGCCAGTAACTTATATGGCTTGTC
>MHEI01000031.1:0-590 GCA_001805165.1 Nitrospirae bacterium RBG_16_43_11
GTGAAGCGGCATTCCATATCATCGGTCTTCCATTTGCATGGGAAGGATTACGTCTGGCCATTCTTATTTTTACTAAGGCAGTTACTATAGTGTTAACGACTAATGCCATCTTTGGTTCATCCCGTTTTGATATTTCTATGATTGCCCTCCAGAGTCTGAAATGTCCTAAATTACTTGTCCAGATGATACTCTTTACCTATCGCTATATCTTTGTCTTCATGGATGAGGTAAGGAGGATGGAAAAGGCTATGCGGTCCAAAGGGTTTGTGATGAAGGCAAATATGAATACCCTTCACACAATGGGTAACTTTGTAGGGGCACTGCTTATACGGAGCTTTGAACGGACGTCACGGGTCTACAGTGCGATGCTTTCAAAAGGATACGTAGGTGAACTTCATTCAATGGTGAGGTTTGAGGCACATGGGAAGGATTTTGTGAAGGCTGTTTTAGTGCTTATGTTAACTTTTGCAGTCCTTGCCGCGGATTTGATTAGGGTGTTTACACCTGCAATTAAGGGGTGGTATTAGTGAGAAGCAATGAGTTATGAGCAATGAGTGATTAGTGATAAGGAGATTTAGATGTCTGATAAA
>MHEI01000031.1:736-1055 GCA_001805165.1 Nitrospirae bacterium RBG_16_43_11
GAATGGAGTATTGATGCCGAGTCAGGGGCGTGTGGTTATTGACGGCATAGAGCTTACACGCGATAACCTTTCAAAGATAAGGCGCAGTATAGGGATCGTATTTCAGGATCCGGATGATCAACTATTTTGTCCGACTGTCTTTGATGATGTTGCCTTCGGCCCACTGAATCTTGGCCTTTCAAGAGATACTATTCATGCACGCGTAAAAGAGGCCCTTGAGCTGGTTGGACTTTCCGGCTTTGAGGATCGTTCATCCTTTCACCTTTCTTTTGGAGAGAGAAAGAGACTGGCGCTTGCAACTGTACTTTCTTATCAGCCT
>MHEI01000031.1:1234-1572 GCA_001805165.1 Nitrospirae bacterium RBG_16_43_11
GAAGATAGTTGCAGACGGTCCCTCCTCAGAGATACTTTATGACAGAGAGATGCTTGAGTCGCATAGTCTGGAACTCCCGCTTGCAGTCAGGACCCATGAACTGCTTCATGAAATGCTTCACAAGGCTGAGATGGATGAAGAGCATAGAAGCATTATCATGAGTTTTCTCCATGCCCATCGCCATATCCATGGTGTAGATCAGCATGGACATGCTCACCTGCATGCCCATGAGCATGAGCACGATCATCTTCATGAACCTGTCCCTGAGGTTCATATACACGAACTTGGGCACGAGAAGGCAGGTCATGAACATTCAAATGATGAAGTTCCTCATTCTC
>MHEI01000031.1:1799-2813 GCA_001805165.1 Nitrospirae bacterium RBG_16_43_11
GCAGCCCTGTCTGTAGGTCTTACTCCAGCTTCTATTGCAGAACATTACGGTGAGCGATCTATATCAGCAACAGAAAAAACAATCTTAGAGGAAAAAGGTTTTATTGAAGAAGAAATAAACCTCGATGCGGAAGAAGGGAACAATCATGATAATGGCCATAAAGAGGGAATGCATGAGCCTGAAAGTGGTGTTAAGCCTATTACCCTGCAGGAGATGGCCCAGATGGCGCATATCCATTTGCTCGGATTTTCGTTTATGATGCTGTCTATCGGGGTGCTCGCTTGTTTTACTGTTTTAGCAGAATTGATAAAAGCTATTCTGGTTGGAATATTGAGTCTTGCCTTTTTATTAGATATAGCCGGTCTATATCTAATACGTTTTATCTCAACTGATTTTTCATGGCTGCCGGTAGTGAGCGGCATTATAATAGGGTTGTGTATAGCCTTTATATCAATACGTGTTCTCTATGAACTATGGATTATGCCCACGACTGCTTGATTTTACTACTACTGTGATCCCTCTAATTTTAATAACGCCTTTTTTATCCTTAGTCCTCCACTGTAGCCGCCAAGGTTTCCATCAGCACTAATGACCCTGTGGCATGGTACGATAATGGGGACCGGGTTTTTACCACAGGCCCCGCCTACAGCCCTTATAGCGTAAGGCGCTCCAATCATGGCCGCTATGTCTTTATAGGAAGCGGTCTTTCCGTAAGGGATATTAAGTAAAGACTTCCAGACTCTCTTCTGAAAATCTGTGCCGGATAAGTTTAATTTAAGGGTGAACTGTGTCGGGATACCCCTGAAATATTTGTTGAGTTCAGACAATGCCTGTTCTAACTGATTTTCATTTTTATGAATCAGAGAAGTATTGTAGAGTGATTTTATTTCCTGAAGGAAGGATTTTTCAGTTCCAAAAGTAATTCTGCAAATACCTTCACGTGTTGCAGCTATAAAAACTTCTTTTCCAAGAATATCTGATTTTAAAGACGCATAGAAAATGGCTGAATATTTC
>MHEI01000031.1:2936-6216 GCA_001805165.1 Nitrospirae bacterium RBG_16_43_11
CACTGAATGACAGCAGCAGGTGTATCAGGGGAACGGCCGTTGCCGGTTACATTCTTTACTATAGAGGAGAGATTTCTAAGACCCATTAAAATAACAATTGTATCTACTCCAGTCGCTATCTTGTCCCATGCGATAGCGCTCTTCTTTTTCTTTGCGTCTTCATTTCCTGTAACTATACCTATTGTTGATGAATACTTTCTGTGGGTTAATGGGATGCCTGCATATGCAGGTACTGATATTGCGGAGGTAACACCAGGAATTATCTCAAAATGTATTCCAGTGGCTGCAAGATGTTCAGCCTCTTCCCCTCCTCTTCCGAAGATAAACGGGTCCCCACCTTTCAGCCTTACGATGGTCTTACCTTCTGATGCCTTTTTAGTCAACAATCTGTTTATTTCTTCCTGCGGCATAATGGAACTGCCGCCATGTTTTCCAACAAAAATACATTCTGTGTCAGGTCGTGCAAAGGCAAGTATAGCTGCGTTTGCGAGGTAGTCATATATGATAACATCTGCCCTCTCAACGCATTCTTTACCTTTAAGGGTGAAGAGTCCTATATCACCCGGTCCTGCGCCGACTAAGTAAACTTTACCAGGTTTATTATGCTTCATATGAAAATACCCACCCTCGTCATTATAGCCTAAATTGATTTCCTTAGAAAGCATGAGACCTTTTCAGTTGCACAATGAACAGTGCAATTATGTTTGGCTATGCCCTCTCTCATGTGCAGGGTTTCATTGAGTATAAAACATGGTAGTTGGTGCGCAAAACAATATTTCCATATATTACAAAGAGTTTAATGGTTCAAAATAGTCATGAATGTTTCTGGCATTGAAGTTGCTCAATATATCTGAAAAAAGAGTAAGAAAGGAGGTGAGAATATGGTTAAAGGCATATTAACAGTGAGTTACCTTCTGTTGCTTTTGAGTATTTCTACCATACAACCTTATATAGTTAAGGCAGAAGCAACAGAGACGGTTTCCAGAAGTGAGATATCAGTAGTAAATATCAATGTCGCTTCAGCGGATGAGATGGCATCTGTACCAGGTCTTGGAGAGAAGAAGTCACAGGCTATTGTCAAGTTCAGGGAAAAGCATGGTCCTTTTGCAAGGGTGGAAGACTTAAAAAAGGTTGATGGCATTGGAGACAAACTGTTCGAGAAGATAAGGCAGTATGTAACTGTAAAGGCTGATAGTGCAATCAAGGCTCAGAAAAAACAGTAGATGTGCTTGCGACAAAGGAGTTGAAGATGAACATTGATGATATTTATCTCAGGCGGTATGTTAAGAACCTTAGTATAAAGATAAAGCACAGGCAGAGTCCGAATCTTCTCTGCCTGTTCGGGTACAAAGATGTTTCACCTTATCAATCTACATATATGATCCCATTTATATCAAGCGATGAACCTTATGAATCTCAGAGGATAAGACAGCTTCAGGCAAGTCACCGCGATACTATAAGAAAACTTTCCACATACATTGAAATGAGGGATCCGCTATCAGACGGCCATGCAGTTGGGGTTGCAAAGTATGCTGTTGCCATTGCACAGGCATTATGCTGGAGGCGGGAAAAGATAGAAGAGCTGGATATAGGCGCTCACCTCCATGATATTGGTAAGATATGCATTACTGAGACGATATTAAACAAGAGCGAACGGCTCACTATGAAAGAGGTTCGCCAGATACGCAGACATACAAGAGTAGGGGCAGGCATGCTTATGAAGATAGATTTTCTGAGACCGTTAATCCCTTATGTCTTATACCATCACGAAAGATACGATGGCAAGGGTTATCCACTCAGATTATCCGGTAAAGAGATCCCGGTAGAAGGAAGAATCCTGACAGTTGCTGATACATTTGATGCCATGTTGAATGTCCGGCCTTACAGAAAGGCGATGTCTATTGATACAGCAGTAGAGGAACTCCGGAAGATTTCAGGCACCCAGCTTGATCCTGATGTCGTCGCTATATTTATAGAACTATTGGGCAAGAGAGAAATTACGGTGTAGCTGAAGAATGTTCGGTCTTTTTGACGGTCAAAACAGGACAGGGAGACTTTCTTAAAACTTTTTCTGCCACACTGCCCATGAGGAGATGTTCGATAGCGGTACGGCCATGAGTGGCCATGACAATCAGATCAACTTCTTCTTTTTTGGCAAGCTTTATTATCTCTGCATAAGGATTGCCGGATAGTAGTACGCTGTCTATATCTGCACCGGCTTTCTTCATGGAGGCCACTGAATCATCCAGTAATCTCCTGGCAGTGGCCTCCATTTCCTTAAATTGTGTGCCATAGTCAATACCGAAGTCAGCGGCATATGTAAAAGGTTCTACAACATGTGCAACATAGATTTTACTCCCATATTTTTTTGCGATGGAGAGTGCATATCTGCCGGCATACTCTGCCCATTCTGAGAAATCGGTTGGAAAGAGTATCTTTGAGAATACAATCATGATTGCAAAATTAAATCATTCAACAGGATTTGTCAACAGAATTATTTGACAATGGAGGGTAAAAATTGCTTAGACCTCTTAGAATAATAACATATGTGGTAATCATTATAGTTACGTTCTTTCCGCATTATTCTTCAGGACAGTTCATCAATGGAGACTTTAGCTCCGGACTCCTCGGATGGAATACATTTGGTGATGTTACTGCAGAAGAAGGGGCGGCCATTCTGCGGACAGGTGGTATTGATGGGGCATATGTCACATCACTCTCAACGACATTTATCGTTACAGGAGACAGGCTTAACTTTGAATACTATTTTGATATTACCGGGCCTGATGATATTCAGTCGCCGGATTTTCCATCATACCCTCCCCACTCATTTCAGATCACTCTTTATGCGGGTAATGATGACTACCTTGTTGACCCCCTTTCATTGGAACCAGCAGATGTCTTCACCCCATTTTCTTTAGATATTTCCTTACTGGAGCCCGGCACTATCGTAACACTGAGTTTTGATTTGGTTGATCAGGACGATGGCTACCGCTCTGTTGCAGCTATAGATGATGTGACTGATCCGCCGGGAACTGTGCCGGAACCAGGGACACTTATATTACTGGGCAGCGGTCTTATGGGGATATTTGTATTCAACAGATACAGGAGTAATTTTATGCGGCGTCTTTTAATGACAGTTTTATTTACAGCGATGATTTTGGGGAACGGGGTTGCGCATGGAGAATTGCTTGAGGAAAATGTGGATGGCATGACTCGTCTTGATTTTACAGCTCCTGTCTTTAACACCAGGACTAACACGCTCACACTTAATATGGCA
>MHEI01000031.1:6227-6737 GCA_001805165.1 Nitrospirae bacterium RBG_16_43_11
TTCAGATATTTCTATACATACACCGCTAAAGGTGATTATCACAAGTATCAGCACTCAGGATGTGACTCTTGCTAACCCTGATGGTTATACACCGGAGGGCTTGCCGTATTTTGATCTGACCAGGTATATAGCAGATCAGGAACTCTCCCCGGGTGAGTCTGCATCTCCTGTTAAAGTATCATTCTATAATCCCAAAAGGGTTAAATTCCGGTGGGATCAGGATGTACTGGCATTTGTCGAGGTAAACACACAGAAAGGACCGGTGCTTGAGAATATCTGCTTCGTGCCAGGTGAGTTCCCGCCATTATGTGAGTTTAACCTGTACGATTTTGAAGTAGAAGACCCGGAGTTTGACAATCTCCTCCAACGGCAGTTGCCGGAGATGTACAGATATGAGCAGGTTAGGGTGTATGCCTATGATCATGAAGAATTGCCTGTCAGCGTAACAATCAATAATACAGATGCGTTTTATGACGAAGAAGGATTTTATTATTACAGTGACCTCGTTTT
>MHEI01000031.1:6929-7116 GCA_001805165.1 Nitrospirae bacterium RBG_16_43_11
AGGATTTTATGAGCCGTGAAGATGTTCCTGTTTCAGCCGGACAATTTGAAGCAAGTATTTCTCTATCACCCGGGCATAATAATATAACTATTGAGGCTGCAGACCTTCCCGGTAATTCCACAACCAAAAATATTGATATAGTCTACGCATATTCTGCGACAGGGGAGGTTTCAGGACGCATATTGAA
>MHEI01000031.1:7322-8241 GCA_001805165.1 Nitrospirae bacterium RBG_16_43_11
ATGATATAACCCTTCAGCCGGTCACTTTACCCGGTACATTTACACTTATGGGACAGGTAAAGAACAGAGGCGGTGTTCCCTTAAGTGGAGTAAAGATATCAATAACAGGGTCGTCACTCAATACAATCTCCGATTCTAACGGTTTATATATTATTTCGGGTATACCCCGCAGTTCTTTTGGAGCAGATGCAATCCGGGATGGATTCAAGGTTGCAATCGTCAATGTTAATGCAGGGGCATATAGCAGTGATACAACAATCCTGACCCATAACTTTATCCTTGATGAAATTAGTTATGGCATTGTCATTAGCTATCCGGAGAATGGAGGATATACAACCGGCGAAAAGACGATGGTAAGAGGATTTATCAGGAATGGAGACAGAGATGTTGGCGTCCGTGTTAATAGCGTACTTGCCAATGTTTATAATGGCTACTTTGTGGCGAATAGTGTCCCACTGTCAGGCGGTATGAATATAATAACCGCAGAGATGATTGATGAGGCCGGGACTATTGTAACTGATTCAATAGAGTTATCCGGCTATCAGATGGGTGATGGGTATCCTCCTCTAATACACGCGCAGGAGGCAGGAATTGTACCTGTCAAACTGACCGTTGTTATAGAAGGTCCCCCTGGTATCTTCTTTACAGATAGTAATGTTGAGATAAGTGGTCCCTCAGCAACACAGTTGTTATCAGAAGGTCCGTTACATTATACAGTATTAATAAATGAGCCTGGAATTTATTCCATTACATTCAGTGGAGTGGATTCCTACGGCAATAGCTACATTGAAGAATTTGGGTTTACAGGTATGGTAAAAGGCGATGTTGATAGCATGTTAAGACAAAAATGGATTAAATTCAAAAACCTCCTTGTTAATAACAGCACTGGGGATGCGTTATCCATGATTACCCCTGAGAC
>MHEI01000031.1:8273-12612 GCA_001805165.1 Nitrospirae bacterium RBG_16_43_11
CCGGGGCAGGATTATCAGATTTCTTTAGCGGCATAGGAGATATACAGCTTGTGACCCTCAGTGACAATATGGCAAAGGCGAGAGTATATCGGGATGATGTAACCCATTATGTATGGTTTGCCCGTGATATTTATGGGCTGTGGAAGATAAATAAATTCTGAGAGGCGGTTAATGAAAAAAAACCTGTTTATCGTAACCCTCATAATAGTCCTGAGTTGGAGTTTCACAGGATATGCCGGAGAATCAACAAACACCAGTATTGATAAGGAGTTGAAAGCCATATGGGGAAGCATGATTAACAGACTGTCAGCAAGAGATATAGAAGGTGCGCTTGGATATTTTACTTATAATTCAAGGTGGAGATATAAAGAGGAGTTTACGTTAATTGAGGAGAAGTTGCCGGAGATATTTTCGACGATGCGGGAGATAGAGTCAGTTTATATAAAAGATGATGAAGCAAAATACAGGGTCAGGATTAGAAATACTCATGATGAATATACGCAGTACATCTGGTTCCGGAAAGATATTTTCGGGAGATGGAAGATAGACAAGTTTTAAAGGAGGTACTCAATGTACAGGAGATTAATCATCACTATTTTGATTATCGGGATTTCCGGCATCCTGAGCGCGGTTGATTCCTTTGGTTATGGCAGCAACTATACTCATCCGGCGATTACAGCACTATCTGTTGATAATTTAGTAAAGGACGGAAGTCTTGACCGTTACCTTAAAAATCAGATTGATTTAAAAGAGGGCCTGGATGCTATATTTATTTTCCATCCTGAGATCGCAGGTAGTGAAATATCATCCCAGATAGAGCGGAACAATGATGTGTATGGAAAGGACTTCAGGCGCAGGTACCCTACACGGTTAGCTCAATCATATACAGCGAAGTATTTAATGGTTTCCGGGAGTGAGGCTGAAGATCATCCTACAGAGCGTTCACAGCACCATTTCCATGACCCTGTATCCAACAGCGGTCTTGATAATAATTATTACGGAGTAGGAATATTTGCTGATTTCCTGGCCCTTTTTTACCCGCCTGCAGAGCAGGGTAATGCAGGCCGTCTTATTTGTTCTATTGTCTCACTTTGTGAGCCGGGCTTTAACCTCGATGGGACTTCGGCGGTAGACAGGGTAACAGGGGATACATCAAATGCCTATCCGTATAACTATTTTGCATGGCCTGATACACGGCGCTATTTCTATGAAGCGCTTACTGCGAAGACAAATGAAGAACGCGATCATAATTTTGCAATGACATTTTTCTCTCTCGGGCACAGTCTGCATATACTGGAAGACATGGCAGTACCTGCACATACACGAAATGACTTCTTGTATGATCATATCTGGCATGGGGTTATTCATGGTACATATCTTGAAGGGTTTGTAGAGGACGGGAGGATGGTTGGGAAAGTTTCTTCAATAAAAGAGAAGATAACTTTTAGCAAACTATCTGATTTCTGGGATAATGACGGAAGTCATGCAGTTAAAGGTCTTGCTGAGTACACTAATAATAATTTCCTGAGTGAAGGGACTATTTTCAGAAAATATGGCAGTCCTGATTGGATTAACATAGAAAGGACTGAAATCGTTGCTGAGGATGGGGGAAAAGACGTTGTCCAATATTACAGGGGGCGGACATCAGACGGGATAGACATCCCCCATCTTGCTGCTGTTGGCCTGCTTAATCCTATATTTGATTTCCTCAGTGATAAGGAAAGGGCAGGACATACTGCTTACCTTGACCCTGATTGTTACAGAGATTATTCAGAGATACTCATCCCAAAGGCTGCTGCGTACGTGTCAGGACTGACTGAATATT
This sequence comes from Nitrospirae bacterium RBG_16_43_11, assembly GCA_001805165.1. GTDB lineage: Bacteria > Nitrospirota > 9FT-COMBO-42-15 > HDB-SIOI813 > HDB-SIOI813 > RBG-16-43-11. Next base: position 10,099 of record MHEI01000031.1, read on the forward strand.
TCTTCAGGGGAAGGCTCGCTGTTATAAAGGATGGACCTGATGGGATTAAGATAAGGAATCTGTCTGCAGAACCTCTATATGAAGGAATTATAGAAGTATACTATGACTCAGCCTCTACAGGTATGAGGACAATTCTGTCATCATATATTATATCTGCTGATAATCCTGTCGTTACCGGTGGTGTAACTGAGAAAATCGTAATTATACCGCCAACGGATAACGTTGAAAGAGGTCGTTATATCGTGGTTTTCAAAGGGAGGCTTGGTGAAGAGTATGGTGCAGTTATAGGAAAGGTCTATGGAGACAAACTGTTATTTATATCGGATCGTGACGGTGCTTCAGAGATATTCTCAATGTCGCCGGACGGCAGTAATCTTAAAAAGGTCTTGTTGAACAATGATGCTGATATTACGTATACCCATCCGGTTGTTTCGCCTGACGGCACTATGCTTGCCTTTCACTCTAATCGTGATGGGAGTGATGGGATATGGATGCTCGATTTTGCTTCTGACATTATAAGAAAAATAGCAGATGGCTACTGGCCTTTCTGGTCGTCTAACGGGAAACAGCTTGTGTATTCAAAAAAGACAGGCATAAAAAGTGATATCTATATTTTCAATATTGATACTAATGAGGAGACACGAATGACAGACGATTCCTATAACAACCTCTGGCCATCCTGGTCACCTGATGGTTCAAGGATAGCCTATACATCACAGAGGGAGAATAAGGCTGATATTATTGTAATAGAGTTGAACAGTAATAGGATGCAAAATCTGACTGCCTTATTGGATAATCTTGACAGGTGGAAACCTTCATGGTCTCCGGATGGAAAGATGATTGCTTATGAGAAACCCACGAAGATTGTTTATGACCTCAATGAGCACTGGTTTGTTAATGTACACGTCCTTGAAATTGACACAGGGAAGGAGATTAATATTACAAATACAGATATTAATAATTCAGAGCATGGTGTGTGGAACGGAACACCTGACTGGATAGACAATGAAAGAATATTGATAGAGTCAAATATTTCAGGCGAGACATGGTCTGATTTGTGGGTCGTTAACTCCGGGGGAGGTGGTTTCATAACGAGACTTACGAACTCCCCCGGCCATGATGGCTATCCATTCGTATGGTAAATAGTAATTTCCCGGGGGGTAATACAATGAGCGAGAAGACGAGTCTTTATACAAGAATGATCAGGGCAGGGAGACGGACATATTTTTTTGATGTCCGGGAGGCAAAGAATAACAAGAGATTTATGATAATAGCAGAAAGCACGCGAGCTGAGGATGGTACATTTAACCGCTCTTCAGTAATCATCTTTCCTGATGATGTAGAGAATTTCCTAACAGCCTTTTCTGAGGCCAGAGCATTATTAAAGGATAGTGTAGCTTCATAATCCTCTTTTACTGTCATTCCCGAAGTGTTTAATCGGGAATCCGGTTTTACAAGCACTTATAACCAGATTCCCGCTCAGAATCCCTGCGGGAATGACAAAATGGGGACTTTTGCAAGAACCTCACTTAGATGCTTAATCATCATCCTCTTCTTTGTGCATAAATGGATATTTATGCTTCTCGCCATGTTTTACATTCCCGGGCAACAGGTAGACCCGGATTGCATTAGGGCCGGATAATGTTTCTTTAGAAACGACATATATCCATTTACCGTTTTTGATATCGGAAAGGGACTTATCCTTTTCCTTGTGGTCCCTGACTTCTACCCGTTCATCAAGCAGGACCTTTCTTTCATTTATTATCAGGTGCCCCGGTATCCCCTCCGTGGAGTTGACGATGCCCTGGAATGTTACTGTATCATCACTTCCTGCCAGCGCCGGTTGATGTGAAAGTAGTAATAATAAACCTGCAATCAGAAAATTAAGCATTTTACCCTCCCTCGTCTCGTATATTATTTTTCCCGCCAGTATAGGCGTATTGATGTCTTGTTTGCTTCAACCTCAGGTATCTCAAGACCTCCTCCAACTCCTATCAGGGCACTCTCTCCATCCTGACTGATTATGACTACAACCCCTGATGGGATACCGCTGCCAATTGCCTCAAACCTATCGCTCCGTTTTAGTATTTCACCTTCATTACCCAGTGCCCTTGTATTGGTTTCAGAAGCATAGCCGGAGTCGTTGACGGTATCGTAATTGAAAACCGCCTCAGCAGTAAGATACTTAACAGCATATACCCTTGCTGTACCTCTGTTGGGTACACACGGATTTAACTCTTCACCGGAGCCCGGTGTGAACGATGTATAATAAGCTACCTTTGCAAAGACACTTGCAGGAGACAGTACTTTTTCGCCGCTATTTTGGTCAAGTTTAATGTACCACCCTTTATTGGTCGCAAGACTTGTGAGTATATCAGCTATCTCGCTGGATGTGGTTGATGTTGCCTGCAGCAGGTTCTCTGTAGCATTGACGAGATTGGATTCTGTAAGAGGTGTTGTTATGTTGCCTGCGTCCTTAACAGCGTATAACCTGTCTACTACACTTGTGTCTCG
>MHEI01000031.1:12629-13334 GCA_001805165.1 Nitrospirae bacterium RBG_16_43_11
CGGTGCCAAAATAAAGGACATCATACCCAATCTCCTGGACTAAGTCAGGCGGGTACATGATCTTACGGCCTGTGGAGCTGTCTGCCCCGGGATTGGACCTGAATATAATCTTCCCGGTCCAGTTTGAAGTACTATTGTTTCCTATATCGAATCTCCATATCTGGCCTCCGGCATCACCTGCATATGCCCTGTCTGCATATCCATTTCCATCATAATCTATAATGGTTACAGAACTTGGAATTGCATAGGTCATGTCATGTCTTGTGTCTGAAGGATCTGACAAACCTGTTGAAGTGGAATGTGAATATTCCCACAATTTAGTGCCTGTCAGTACATCAATTGCATACACTGCACGTCCCTCAGTTGCATCTGTTGTCCGCGGAGATACATCCTCACTCAGGGTATCGTAGCCTCCACCTATCAGGAAGATATACTTTGTCTCAGACCCTATTATTACCCTGATTATTTCAGGCTCAGACCAGCTCTGTCCAAGTTCCGTATCATCCCACACAGACCCGACATCCGGCTCAGTGGCAGTAATAGTTGCCCCTATCCTCCACAAGAGTGACGGAGAGTCCGGATTAGTGACATCAAGGGCGTAGTATGAACTTCCGCCTCTCCGCTCTCCGAATATCAATACTACCTTGTCTCCCTCGGCTGCAGATATAGTGCCATTTCCATTTGCATCTATGATAAAGGTTCTCG
>MHEI01000031.1:13521-13649 GCA_001805165.1 Nitrospirae bacterium RBG_16_43_11
CGAATGGAGTATATCACCCAGTATCCAGTCCCGTTTCGCAGTTGGTGTAGAGCTATAAGAATCATATCCATGTATATAATTAATAAGACTGTTCTTTTCTGTGTCATTAGACAGGGTGAAAAGGTCGA
>MHEI01000032.1:0-260 GCA_001805165.1 Nitrospirae bacterium RBG_16_43_11
GATAGAAACCTTTTCTACATCATCAATGGATTTTTTATTTACAGGTAGATACGATGCTGCCTTCATTGATGCCTTTTCCCATGTTTATCCTGATTATAACTTTTACTCCTGGCACTCTTCCCAGATAGGTAGAGGACTGAATATATCGAGGTATCGCTTAGATTCTGTTGACAGGCTTTTGGAAGAAGGCCGGTTATCTGTTGATATGGGAAGTGCGCGATTATTGTATAATAGATTTCAGGAAGAGATGTAGAGTAATC
>MHEI01000032.1:328-623 GCA_001805165.1 Nitrospirae bacterium RBG_16_43_11
GGGTTGCTATCTTACATCAATGAATGGTATGTCCCAAAAGGAGAACAGAAGAATTAAACAGTAAAGATAAAGGTTTCCTCCATGAAGAGTATCGCAACAAAACTTATTCTTTTATTAATCATATCCCTCCTTATACCCCTGAGTATATACGGCATACTATCTATATGGACCTCGCGGCATTTTAATTTTAAGTCTGTGACAGAAGGGAATCTTAATGTTGCAAAAAGGGCGGCCAGCGAGATAGACCTCTATGTCTCAAACAATATAGCGATATTGAATGCACTTGCCCAGAACC
>MHEI01000032.1:1120-7008 GCA_001805165.1 Nitrospirae bacterium RBG_16_43_11
ATGGAGACAAGGTTATAGGGGTTGCTGTCCCGATCCCATCTCTGGGCTGGGCTATAGTTATTGAGGAGCCGCTTACAGAGGCATATGCATCAACGAGACAGATGACACTCTTCCTGATAATACTGATAATCACGTTTGCACTATTTGCATCTATCTTCGGTTACAGGAGCGGCAAGCGATATATAGTTCAACCCATTCAGACTTTAATTGCCGCAACAAGAAGGATTGCTGATGGTGATCTTGACAGCAAGGTTATCATTGAGACCAGGGACGAATTCGAGGAGGTTAGTGATTCCTTTAATAAGATGACGGGCCAGTTGAAAATACTCCAGGAAGAGATCAGGCGCAATGAACGTATAGCCTTTATGAATAAAATCGCTGCAGGTCTTGTTCATGACCTGCGGCATCCGGTGAAGAATATCGAAAATGGCACCAGGCTTATTATGAAGATGCATGACAGGGAAGAAGACAGGCAGGCATTCAAAAATATTATTACAAGGGAGTTGGATAATATTAGCAGGTTCCTCGACGACCTGCTTAACCTCTCCCGTCCTGTCAAACTGACGCCAGTAACACTGGATATATGTAACGAGATATCATCTATTGCAGATATGTTCAGGGAAGAGGCGGCCAATAAAGGAATAATAATCAATAAATACTTTCCGGATGAGTCAGTAAAGGTGAAAGCGGATAAATTCTCCATTGAACGGGTAATTAAGAATATCATAAGAAATGCAATAGAGGCCATGGCAGACGGTGGTTCACTGACAATCTCTGAAGGATTATATCCTGATTATGTGAATATTGAATTCAGGGATACAGGCAGCGGTATACCTCCGGACAAGTTAGAAAACATGTTTACCGAATTTACGACGACCAAGGGGAGCGGCTTAGGGCTTGGACTGGCAATAGCAAACAGGATCATTGCGGCTCATAATGGGACACTGACGATTGAGAGTGAGGTTGAAAAGGGGACTGCTGTCACAATAAGACTGCCGCATCTATTGAGGCATCCATTACCTTAAGCTTTTTATCTACTATATTTATTAAGTTTTTCCAGGGTAATCCGATATGGTGTGCGTATAAAAACAAGGCGCATGGAAGCGCCTGTTTAACCAGGGAGGGTTACCATGGAAGCAATCACGAACTCTTTATTTCATAATAACAGTCTTGCCAATCTTCTTGCACAAACCACTCAGGGCGGGTTAAACCCGCAATACAGCGTCAACACCAGGACCAAAGCCAAAGCAGAACTTGAGATCACCACCGCGGAAGGAGACCGGGTCACATTATTCAGCCAATCGAAGACCGGGACGGCTTATGCCAGTTATGACTCCCAGGGCAAGTTGACAGGGGCTGAGTCAACAGACACCGCCGAAATGTATCAGATCGTCTCCACCAACAAGGTTGCGATCGCGGTTGAGGGTAACCTTAATGAGGAAGAACTTGCCGACATACAGCGCCTCCTTCAGTCGGTAGAGGATATATTCATGGATTTTCTCTCGGATGACGGGACAATTGAAGAAAACCTGGCATCTTCGTTATCATTGGATTCAATGAAGAGCCTGTCTCACTTCGATGCAGAACTAAAGTACTCTCAAAAGATCGAAGGGTTCGGAGTGGTATCCGGCAGTACCGGCCAGCTTCCAGGGACAACGACATCCCAGGAAGCCACGGCCTCTGAGACCGGTCTGATCCCTGAGACAAGCGCGGATGCAATACCTGATTTGGCAACTTTGACAGCATTCAAGGCCAGGACGAAGGCTTCCCTTCATATCAGCGGCACACGTCTCACAATGGGAGAGCCGGCGCAGACCACATCCACGGAAGTTCTCCCTGAGGCATCCACCACAGGAACTACGGTCACCGATCCGGTCATGAATTCGGTCTCTATGATAAACTTAGAGGCGAGGCTCAAGACCTCCATTAAGGTCAAAGTGGCACAAAGCCTTGTAAGCCCTGCCCCGGCAGAACCAGAAACTCCTCAGAAACCAGCAGCTCCGGTACAGACTCCTGCGGATGGGCCAAGCACACCAGTTTCCACAGATGGTACAGCAACCGGGAATCAGCCGACAGATACCAACTCTACTGACCCGGTAGGCACATTATCATACTTCTCCACCTCCAGGGTCAAACTTGTGAAAGAGTTTGCAGCCCTCGTCCAGGGATCCGCGATTGATTTGAACAAGGCGGCTCCTGTGTTCTCCAAGTTTATCCCCAGGCTGATCTCACAGCTCAACGACAACTACACCATAAACGAAAGCCAAAGGGGAGTTATCCGTCAAATGGGTGAAGAGGTACTTAACACATTCCAGACGGTCGCTACAGAGTAACTCCTGTTTAAAAGTTTATCCCTACATAGACGCCGAAGGAAGAATATGTAGCCTTGAAGCCAGTGTTACCTGATGCTATCGTGTTTCTGTAGTCAACACCGAGGCTGAGCTGGTCAGCTATCATATATTCAACACCTGCGCCATAGTGGTATCCGGTATCAAGATATGTCGCATCATTAGAAGGAGGTGAGTTTACCAGGAATGCAAGGCCAACAGGTATTATCCATGGTCTTAATTTACCGAGCTCAAAACGATACTTGGGTGCGATTACAACATTTAGTTCGGATACATTGACGCTGGATGTGTCATAAGATGTCCCGCTTTCTGCGGCGTTTGTTGCCTCGTCTACCAGGACACTTGCCGTCTGCAGTACTGTCTTGTCAGAAAACCTGGCATATTCGACCGCAACCTCGCCGAGCAGGGTATTGCCAAAGATCTTTGATAAAGGGACATCCAGTCCGGCAGCGATAGCAGACCCGCTGTCTCCATCATTGGTGCCCATCAGGCCAAGAGTATCAGTAAAAGCCTGTCCCCCTCTGTCATCTTTCAGGTTGGCTGTTCCATACTTGTAAAAGACCTGTCCTCCCAGTTCTGCATTGCCCGTTCCGGCAATTATTAGTGTATAAAGCATAGCAACTATTAATAGTATAAATTTCTTCATGGTTTTTCCTTTCCATAAGATATGAATTGTTTTTTCTTCTGTATAACCTCTCTAAACTTTGTTGCCTTCCCTCTTACCGGCCACCTCCTTTCAGTTTTTCCCCCAAAAAACAAAAGGCCGGAGATTACTGACAATAAAGTCAGTAACCCCGGCCTTTGTCTTTGCTTGATGGACCTATGCCTATGGGGTATTAAATATGGTTATTAACTATAAGTTAGTTTTAAGGGTATTATCACCCATTGACCGCATCTCTTACATTTAGCCCATGCCACTCCTTTTGATATTTTTATAATCCGGCACTTCAGTATGATATCATTCCCATCCTTAAATAAAAGGCTTTCTCTGCACAAACATTTTAGTAATGCATCCCTATTATTTGTGCAATTTATTAACTCATCAGCAGTTGCCAAGTTAGCAGCCTTAGTTGTAAAATAGATATAAGACTTAATTAGTCTTCTTTTGGTGTGGAATTGTACACAAGATACAGTATTATTGTCAAGGAAAATATTCATAAAATGGGGGCTGTTTAACAATTCTAAAGAAACACACTAAATCAAGGTGCAATCAGGATAAGATTGGTCTTGTATCTTGGCCATTGAACCGGGGTGTTATGTTCCACCACTTCGAGGCCTCATTTAGGAGCTACATCCCTGGGAAAACGATCCCTGTTTCCGCCGCATCAATAACGCGATAGACTTCTTCTTCAGTTGTAACACCCTCCTTTACTTTAGCAATTGCATCATCGAAGAGGTTCATCATGCCATCCTCGGTTGCCACATTCCGTATAGCGGCTTCTGCAGCGCCGGATACAATAAGTTGCCTGACCCGCGGTGTGACAGTAAATATCTCAAAAATACCTGTTCTTCCAAGATAACCTGTTCTGTTACAGGCATAACATCCGGTCACACAATTACCACCTTTTCCGCAATATGTACATAACCGCCTGACCAGTCGCTGTGCAATAATCCCGATGACAGTGGATGCAATAATATGTCCCGGTATGCCTATATCAATGAGCCTTGTGATTGCAGAGACAGAATCGTTTGTGTGCAGGGTGCTCAGGACAAGATGCCCTGTCATGGCTGCCCTGAAGGCAATCTCTGCGGTCTCTTCGTCGCGGATCTCGCCTATCAATATTACATCCGGGTCCTGCCGTAGAATTGATCTGAGACATTTTGCAAATGTCAGGCCGATGTCTGACCTGACCTGAACCTGATTAATTCCCTGTATATTATATTCGACAGGGTCTTCTACAGTAACAATATTAATCATGCCTGATCTTATCTTATTTATGATTGCGTAAAGTGTTGTTGTCTTGCCGCTGCCGGTGGGACCTGTAACCAGGATTATTCCCTTTTTCCGCTGTGTCAGATTTTGGATCTTGCAATAATCATGTTGGGATAAACCAAGGTTCTCTACGGATGCCGTTGTCTGTGTATGATCAAGTATTCTTATTACCGTCTTTTCACCGCCGGATACCGGAAGTGTTGATATACGCACATCAATATCCTTACCCCTGAGCCTGAGTCTGAATCCACCGTCCTGCGGCAGTCTCCGCTCTGCAATGTTTAATCGTGCGAGGATCTTCATGCGCGATGTCAGTGGACCATGTATCCATGAATTCAGCCTCGCCTTCTCTATCAGCACGCCGTCAATTCTGAACCTTACAGTTACAGAATCTACTGATGGTTCTATATGTATATCGCTCGCCCTGTTCTCAATGGCCTCAGAAAGGAGCAGATTTACCAGTTTGATAATAGGAGCGGAACTATTGTCCTTCTCAGGTTCCGGGATATGCCCTGCAGGGGAGGATAACCCTGTAATCGCTGAGATTGATGTGTCGAACCTGTAATGATATTTTATGGCGTCAGTTATTGCCCCCCTTGAACCTATAATGGTGTGTATATTCATGCTGCTGCAGAATTCTATCTCCTTGACAGAGTCCATATTCAGAGGGTCCGGAGTTATAATTGTAAGCGTCTTGTTTTCCACATATACAGGCAATACTGAATGACGTTTTGCCATATCCTCCGGAATAAGTGAAAGCGCATCCGGCATTATTGTGAGATTATGCACATCTGCATATTCAAGACCGTGTTGTCTTGAGAGTACTTTCGCTATTTTATCCTCAGATGCGATGCCGCTATAGATGAGCATATCTCCAAACCTCATCTGAAGCCCCTTTTGCTCTGCGACCACTTTGTCAATAATGTCATTATTTATTATCCCGTCTTCTACGAGCATTTCACCGATTTTTTTATAAGCCCTCATAGTAACACCCCTCTATTGTCATTTTAATATTCGTCAATTCTGTCTTCAGCATTGCCGGCAGGTTGTCAAAGGAAACTTTCTTTAAGCCTATTTCATTGTAAGTCCTGATCTCTGTTTTCCCATTCCCCGTCTCCAGTATAACCGCACCGTCCAGATCAGTGCGGTATATGGCCGATCCAATCTCATTATATGCAGAAATAGCTTCAGGCGACGGATGGCGGTATGAGTTCTGATAACCGGCTGATATGACTGCAATGTCCGGATTAACGGATGATATAAAACGATTTTCTACAGAGCCTCCGGCACCGTGATGGGGAACCTTTATTACAGTGCTGCTAAGGAAAGAATTGCCTGATGATATCTCTCTCATGCGTCCCGCCTCTATATCCCCGGTGAATAAGATGGATTTGTCTTTGCATGCAATTCTCATTACTACGGAAAGGTCATTGCTCAATTTAAGATTTGAAATTTGAGATTCTGAAAGAAATAAAGGAGGATTAAGAATCCGTATACTGCACCCTCCTATTATTTTATCCTCCATATTTCTATTTACCTTCAAATGCCTGATCCCTTTATCCTGAATAATCCTGTCAAACGAATAAGTTGCCGGACTCTTCATCCCA
>MHEI01000032.1:7063-7693 GCA_001805165.1 Nitrospirae bacterium RBG_16_43_11
GGTCTGTCTGGGGATGTGACAACACCATGTAATCAATGGTGCGTACCCGCTTGTTCCATAGATATGGGGCAACCACAGACCTCCCTATATCGAATGTATCGCTGAAAGTACCGCCGCCATCAACTATCATAATCTCACGGCCGGGAAATTCTATAAGCGCTGAATCTCCCTGTCCAACGTCGAGGAATGTAACGCGAGTCGTGCCATCATAACCTTTGCCGAACAGACTGCAACCGGCAATAAGGGCGACAGAAGATAGTGAAATTACGGATAGCATTTTTGCCCATCTGTTCTTTAAGAAAAGAAGTGAAATAAAGAACAGGTATAACAAAATAATAAAAATGATACCGGGTGAAGCTGTATGTATTACAGATAAGGGAAAGGCTGCAAAGAAATCTATTAGCCTCAGAAAAATGGTCAGCAGCAGTTCGTTCAACATTGCAAGTGGAATTACACCGGCATTTAAGATCAGCCCGATACAGCTTGTAAGCAGGCCTATTGGTACAACTGTAAACCCTGCATATGGGATTATGATCATGTTTGATAACAGCCCTACCCAGGTTATCTGATTGAAGTAATGTGCTGTTATCGGGGCTGTTGATACAGTGGAGCTTACAGTCAGCATAAGGA
>MHEI01000032.1:7737-8234 GCA_001805165.1 Nitrospirae bacterium RBG_16_43_11
TCCTCATCATTATTCATTTCAGACAACCTGCTCACAGATATGATCATTGCTAAGACCGCTGTATATGAGAGTTGGAACGATATATCAAATAACCCCTGCGGGTCCCAAATCAGTACCAGTAATGCTGCAATTACTAATGTATTAATGGGATCATCATCCCTCTCTATCAGGATTGCCGATAAAAAGACAATGGCCATTATCAGAGATCGTATAGTTGCAACCTCCCCTCCGGACAGAAATGTATAAAAGATAATGGGTGGTAATGTAATAAATGCCGCAATCTTTGACGGCGTGGTATAGATGGTCATTAGCAGGAACAATCTGTAAGGCAAATGGGTCAATAAATATCTGGTGATGAAAAATATCAGAAGTGTAACAAATCCCAAATGTGAACCTGAGATTGAAAGGATGTGGGTAACACCCGCTGCCGTAAATTTGTCCCTCAGTTCAGGGGTAAGATCTCCGGTTGTCCCGATTATCATGGCCTGAAGGACAGC
>MHEI01000032.1:8282-8473 GCA_001805165.1 Nitrospirae bacterium RBG_16_43_11
CCTCCATATGTATATCCTTTTTAAAAGGGGATTACCCTGCTCCCCAATCTTTATAATATTCTCTTTTTTATTGCTGCCGACACTCGCCCTGATACCTTTACGCGAGACATACACTGAATAGTCAAAGATGCCAGGATTCTTAAACCCGCGTATCTTTTTAAGCCTTCCTGTGAATCTTATGATGTCACCAT
>MHEI01000033.1:0-166 GCA_001805165.1 Nitrospirae bacterium RBG_16_43_11
AGCTTGACCTTGCTGCTTTGAACATAAGACAGATTGAAGATGTTGGGGTATTGACAAGAAACATATTTAATATGGGATTATGTACATCCTGTAACAAGGAGTTATTCTTTTCTTACCGGAGAGACGGTGTTGGGACCGGAAGGATGTTAAGCGGAATAATGATGAA
>MHEI01000033.1:320-6365 GCA_001805165.1 Nitrospirae bacterium RBG_16_43_11
GGGATTAGAGTGTTTGGGGAAAGCAAGGTTCAGGAGGCTATGCCTAAGGTGCATGCCCTGGAGAAAGAAGCGCAATGGCATTTCATAGGCCACCTTCAGAGTAATAAGGCGAAATATGTTGTTGGCAAGTTTGAACTAATCCACTCTGTAGACAGCATTGAACTATCAGAGGAGATTAACAGCAAGGCGCAAAAGAAGGAAATAATACAAAGTATACTGTTAGAAGTAAATATTTCGGGTGAAAAGGGCAAGTTTGGTGTCATGCCGGATGAGGTAATGGAGATAGTAAAAGCTATGTCAGGATTAACAGCGGTCTCGCTTAAAGGGTTGATGACTATACCACCGTATAGTGAGAGCCCTGACGATGTAAGACCCTGGTTCAGAATGCTTAGGGAACTAAGGGATAATGTCATGCGTCATGGAGTATGCCCTGCTGATTTCAGGGAGTTGTCAATGGGCATGAGCGGAGATTTTGAGGTCGCAATTGAAGAAGGTGCTACTGTGGTCAGGATAGGAACGGCCATCTTCGGGAACAGGAAAGGAAGCTGAATGACAGAATATAAGATTTGCATACTCGGTACAGGCAATATGGGTGAAGCCATACTCAAGGGAATTATTACATCCGGCTTATACTCAAAAAAGGAGATCATCGTCACGGATGTCGCTGAAGACAGGCTTTCATATATACATGAGCGGTACAATGTAAAAACAACAAAAAATAATAGTCAGGCCGCCTCCTCTTCCCGTTATATCATGATTACAGTGAAACCTGCTGCAATAAAATCCCTTGTCGAAGAAATCGCACATGTATTAGACGAGTCAAAACTTATAATATCAGCCGCAGCCGGTATATCGATCAACAACATCAGGATATGGTTAAAAAAGGAGTTACCGATAATCAGGGTAATGCCAAATATACCTGTGCTGGTACTTGAAGGGGCTACTGCAATTGCATCCGGGCCAGGTGTTAATTTCAATGAGCTTGAGAATGTGAAGAAGATATTTGATTCAGTAGGAAAGTCTATATTCCTGGGTGAAGAGCATCTCAATGCGGTTACAGGACTGAGCGGGAGTGGACCGGCATACATATTTGCCGTTATAGATGCGCTGTCAGATGGCGGCGTAAAAGCGGGGCTTCCTCGCCAGGCATCAACCCTGCTTGCTGCCCAGACAGTTCTCGGTGCAGCTAAGATGGTGCTTGAAAGCGGTGAACATCCCGGGAGGCTTAAAGATATGATTACATCACCCGGAGGCACAACCATTGAAGGACTGCACATACTTGAAACATCAGGCATTAGAGGCGCTTTCATGAGCGCGGTTGAACAGGCCACAAAAAGAGCCGAAGAGTTAGGAAAGAGAGATTAGACATGTTTATATTCACTAATTTTATATCTGCTGTGGCCGAAGTAATTAATATAATCCTTACAATCTATATGTATCTAATAATTGCAAGGGCAATTCTATCATGGGTAAGCCCTGACCCATATAATCCAATCGTCCAGATGCTTTATAAGGTTACAGAGCCGGTTTTAAACTTGATAAGACGGATCGTACCTATGTGGAAAATTGGACTGGACCTCTCACCTATGATTGCAATATTGATTATATTCTTTTTGAAAAGGTTTATTGTGGCATCATTGAGGCAGGCGGCTTACTTTTAGAAGTTAGAAGTTAGAAAGGGGGCTTAGTGGAAAAAGAATGGCGGAATTATCAGGGTAGAATAAAAAAACGGAAGCACATCACTAAAAAGACAATCTTAATAGCCTCTTTCATTATCGGTATCACATTCCTGGTTACCAGCTCACCTTTTTTGGGAAGCACAACATTATCCAGAAAAATCAATTACACTATCCATGAAGACAACCTTAATCTGAAATTCACTGAAGATTTTGTTCGAATAGAAGGAGGCATAGATCCTGTCTTCAATGAGGTGATTGAAGACAGGTTTGTAAGTAAAGTCGGGAAAAATGTCCAGGTGGTCTATACATTAGACCCTCTTCTACAAGAGAAGATGATATCTCTGTTTGCCAAATACAAGGTTCCATATGGAGCATTTGTTGCCATCTCCACAAAGACAGGAAAAGTCCTTGCTATGGCAGGTTACTCAGAAAAAGATGGTGTGGACCAAAACCTCGCACTCAGGGCAACTTATCCGGCAGCCTCTATATTTAAGCTTGTAACAGCGGCAGCAGCCCTTGAAAAGGGAAAGGTTGAACCTGACACAGTAATTAACTTCAGGGGAGGACTCTATGCCCTTTCACCGGGAAACTGGACCGATAATCCAAAAAGAGACAAGAACAAGATTACATTAGCTGACGCAATGGGAAAATCGTGCAATGTTGCCTTCGCAAAGGTAGCCCTGAGATGGCTTGATGCCGGCGATTTACTCCGTTCTGCAGAAAGTTTAGGATTTAACAACACTATAAATTTTGAATTTCCGGTGCAGCAAAGCAGAATACATGTTGAAAACAATGAAAAAAGTATTGCAAAGACAGCAGCAGGTTTTGGAGATGTTACCCTCTCCCCTCTTCATGGCGCCATGATAGCCTCAGCTATAGCTAATGATGGCAGGATGGTGGAGCCACGGATAGTTGAAAAAATCTTCATTGATGGAAGAGAGGCATACAACTTTGGCAAGAAAGAGGGAACTGCAGGCATTTCTCCTGAGACAGCAGAGAAGCTCAGGTACATGATGACAAAGACGGTTGAAAAGGGTACTGCAAGGCACTCTTTTTTTACGCAGCGTGGGAAGGCTTATCTTAAAGACATCGTCGTGGGAGGCAAAACAGGTTCACTCGAAGGTGACGACCCTCAGGGGGATTACAGTTGGTTTGTAGGTATGGCGCCGCTTGACAATCCGGAAATAGCTATAGCAGCGCTTGTCATCAATCGTCCTGTCTGGAAGATAAAGGCGCCATTTGTTGCAAGGGAAGGTTTTTTAACTTACTTCAACAATAAAGACATCAACAACACAAAAGAGAAGCTGAAAGTTGCCAAAAAGGGGAACTTCCTCCCTACTTACCATAATCAAGTCTTAGACAGAGAAATAAGACAATTATAGTAAGCGCTATAAAAAGCCAGGTGCCTAAGAACCAGCCTATTAATGGAATAGTGTAGTAAAATCCCCTTATACCGAAGGTATAATGAATCCCAGCCGTTGAGAACATCTTTGTTATATAATCAACCGCGCTCATCTTCATCGTGTCCTCTATAGTCTCCTGTGAAGCGCCAATAAGAATGACTAAGTAATTGAGGAGACGTATGCAGAGGGTAAAATTCAAAAGGGATAGAAGAAACATGATCATTAGTGCAAGCAGCTTTAAGAACAATAGATAATCAGGTAGTGCAATAGTCCCCCTTCCTGTAACTATACCTGATGTTTGTTCGATATTAAATATCAGATAGATTATACTGCCTATAAACACAATGCTTGAAGACGCAAGAAATGACGCTGCCATATGGATGTTCCGGAGCGACTGGACGGCGGTAAGAGCCTGCCCTGGTTTCAGCATATTTTCCACCCATGTCCTGCGGATAATATTTATCTTGCCTTTAAAGATATGCCTCGGAAGTCTCGCTACCTTGGAATAATAATAGGCATGATAAAGCAATGTGCAGGACACAAAAAAAATCAGCGCTATAATGTCAAAAGTATGTAATACCATAATCCAATAAACTAATCAGAAATCTATCTCGTGTAACATCTTATCATGATACACCTCAGGATGTCTCTCTTTCGGGGCAAGCTCTGTTATCTTAGACCCATATTGTAATGCCTCGTCATGATGTCCTACATACCATAGCCTCATGGGACCATTATCCGACAGCTCAAAGATGAGTCTGTATGTCTCATCCACCCTGCACTCCATTATACCCTTTCTTCCTGTCCTTAACTGTTTGACCTGAAGAGATGGATGACGGTAATTCTTGAGCAGCAATATTATGCACTTCCATATTTTGGGCTGGACGTTCTTTTGCAACCTGTATGCATTCAGGACAAAGTCGTCTGTAAGTATTAAACTATCTTCTGCCATAATCGTCTAATAAAGAATTAACCGTAGTAAATTGTTGTGATACAACTGCACCGCCCTTGTCAAATTCTACTCTATATGTAAAAGGAATTCTATCCCTTAAAATATCAAACCTTAGATCTATAAATTCAATAAGATGATGTCCATCATCCATATCATTCACTATACCCACAGGAAATCTTGCAAACCACATGTAAAACTCCACCCCTGGCAGCCTCAATGCCTTATCTATCCATGGAGAGTCCGGCCATTTCTTCCATATCATACCTCTACCTGCCTTCTGCAGATCATCCTTATCATTTATATCCACAAAACGCTGATACAGTGTGTCTCCCGTATCAATCAGCAGCACCCACTTGAATGGTGAAAGCGGTTGCGGCAGCGCCGCAACCGCATGAGGAATCATGTGCCTTTCCTCCGCCTCCCTGTAGGCCATAGATGCAGCGTTATTGTGACTGAATATGCACAGTGCAATATACGGCACAAGCAGGCTTATGGATACCACTCCAAGCTCTCTGTTATAATTCTTAAATAGATAAGTCAGAAGAAATGGAATAAGGAGTATAGCGGTAAAATATGGATCAATTATAAAGATGATGTCCCATGCCAGCCGCTGATCTGAAAGCGGACTCAGTGCCATTGTCCCAAAAGATGTCACAAGGTCTAACAGGATATGACTCAGGAGCGATAAGAAACATAGAAGATAGAAGTAAAAGAAATTCCTGCTCTTTGATATACGTTGAAAGATATAGGCAAGTATAAGGCTGTAAACCGGCAGTAAGATAAGGGAATGTGTTATCCCGCGGTGGTATTTTAAGAAAGTCTCTACTCCAAATAACCGGAGTATAAAATCAGAGTCCGGTAATACAGCTACGATGATGCCTGTTATTGAACCCCATTTCCCGATGCTCCTGGAAAATCCGGCTTTGGCGATAACAGCGCCTGCTAAACCATGTGTAAGAGGATCCATAGGATGTGTCCCTATTTAACCATTTAACCTTCAAATTTCCGGAACAGGGTGCTGCATATCCGCTCATGTTCATTGAACAGCTCAGGCTCCTCTTTTTTTATAGCGGCGGCGTCTATCTTTTCCTCTATGATGGCCTTTATTTTCTTCAGATCTTCAAGGTTCGGGAACTCAAAGTCAACCCCAATTGATTTAAATGCCTCACCTGCATAATCATAAATAGTCTTCCTTACAGTATCTTCCGGTTTGCTGATACCCTTCTTAGAAAGATATTTCATCATGGTCACAACAAAACATGCAAGCATCCCTTCGCGCGTAGTCTTATTCGACAGGACACGCTTCGACAGTTTCTCTTTCAGAATATCTTCACACGATTCCATCTGAACTCTCCACTCACTGTAACATTAAACAGGCGCTTTTCTGCATCAACTAATGGAATGATTCTTCCTCAAAATCAGCACACTCTGATACTATTACTTCAAACACCACATCTTCAGGGATAAAGACCGAATTACTCCCCTCCTCTTCCTGTATCTCCCTAAGCTCCTCAAGCGCCTCATCAAGTGACTCCATTTCCGCAGATGTATCAAGCTCTGTTGGCACTAAGCAATTCGACATATGCTTACATTTTGGGCAAAGGTTCATATCAGATACCACTCCTTTCTTTTTGAGTTGATAATTTTATCGTAAGAAAAGTTAAAAGTAAAGAATTATTGAAATATTTCCGGGTTATTGTTAAGGTGTAGATTATGGATTTTACATATATAGACAATCTCAATGGCGCCTATGCCGAATCAAGAATCCTTCATGTTGCAATTGAATTAAATATATTTGACACTATTGGTAGCCAGATGATGTCCGCTAAGGAGGTATCAGCAAAGATACATACTGAGGTACGGGCCACAGAACTATTCTTGAATGCACTTACAGCCCTTAATCTTCTTGAGAAAAAGGACAACCTGTTTTCCCTGACTGAAGTTTCAGGAAAATACCTGTTGTCCACCTCTGAGACTTGCTATAGCAGCATGATAAAATTTGATTCTTCTA
>MHEI01000034.1:0-3560 GCA_001805165.1 Nitrospirae bacterium RBG_16_43_11
GGAACGACTCAAAGAGGAAGGTATAAGTCTGATAAAGGAAACCCCTCTTGAAACAATCAATTCGATCTATGAATATTTTATCGCGCATGGTTATTTTGAAGATGCGCTGGCCAGACAGTTACAGGAAACGGATACATATGAGTTTTATGAAAAAGAAAGCGGTGAGCGCGGTTCTCCATACTGTCTCTGTTATAACATTTTCAGATATGCACTGTCTTCAGGTTTTGGCTTAGAAATAAGACTGTTAGGTAGCAGGGAAAACAAAGAGACGAAAGAGAATAATTTGCAGGTTTCATTTGTTCCTTTGGCTCCTGAGACACTGAAGGCAGCAGACATGATGGGAGAACTCAGAAAGGGTCAGGTGGATTTGAACCATGTGGTAGATGCTCTTGTGCGGATAAACAGTGAATTGGTTGAAAGTATTAATGAGAAGGAAAATAGTGAAGAGAGACTGAGTGAGCCTGAAAAGAGATACCGTGCACTTACTGACACAGCGGCTGATGCAATTATATGTTTAAAGTCCCCTGACACAATTTATCTCTGGAATAAGAAGGCTGAAGATATGTTCGGGTATTCTGCTGATGAAGCAATAAACAAGCCTTTGCATCAATTGATTGTACCTCAGATATACCGTGAAAAGGCTTATGAAGGTTTCAGTGAATTTTACCGGACCGGAAGAGGGACTGTTATAGGTAAGACCATTGAGCTTACCGCACTCCGTAAAGACGGCTCCGTATTGCCTGTGGAGCTGTCTGTTTCTGCGAGTAATATAAGAGGGACGTGGCATGCCACCGGAATCATCAGGGATATATCCATGCGTAAGAAGCTGGAGAATGAACTTGTGGACAAACTGGATGAGATAGAGAGGTTTAATAAGCTTATGGTGGGGAGAGAGATTAAGATGGGGGAGATGAAGCAGGAGATAAATGTGTTAAAGCAACGACTTAAGGAACTTGAGGATAAAGCCGGCAGGGCATGAAGGTAAAAACAGGTGACATACCTCTACATGAGAGTGATGGGAAGGGTGATGCAAGCTTGTCAGGAATAATGTCAGAAGACAGGGATACTATAATAGAGGAACTTAGGACTGAACTTGAGAAGGCAAAAAAGAGAGAGCAGGAATATGCTGAAAGCCGGAAGGCTATGCTCTTCATGCTGGAAGACCTCCATGAATCCTCTCAATTGATAGAACGGGCTAAAAAAGACTGGGAGAGTACATTTGATGCTATAAAAGATCCTGTTTTTATCCATGACATGGATTTAAATATAGTCAGGGCAAACCTGGCATATGTGAAGTACTCAGAAAAGTCTTTTAAAGACATTGTAGGAAGACCATATTACAGTATTTTCCCCAAAATGGAAAGGCCGCTTGCGTCCTGTTTGAAGTTCATACAACAGGAAGAAGAAGAAGAAGAAGAAGAAGAAGATATAAACATATCCTCTATTAAGAAGACCTTTAAGGTAAGGTCTTTTCCTGTAAAGGATGTTGAGGGCAGATATATCTACTCAGTCCATATACTGGAGGATATAACGGCAGTCAGGGATTTTGAAGCCAGGTTAGAAGATGAAGTAGCCACTACTACTGACCTCCTTAGTATAGCTGAGGCAACTTCAAGTGTAAAAGACATTGATAAGTTGATGTTATCAATTGTCAAATCTACAGCAAGTATTTTGAAAACGGATATATGTCTTGGTTATGCGCGCAGTCATGAAAATAAGGAATTTATGCCGTTTCATGCAGAAGGATTGCCGTCTGCCCGATTATCCTTATTCAGGACAAGATCCCTGCCGGAAACAGAGTGGTTTGTAAGTGAGGTAATCAACAATAAAGAGATGTTGATTGCTCATCCGCCTTTCGTCAATTCCGCAGTGATTACTGCAAAAAGGTTTGCTGCCCCGGACTTCTTTTTTGCCTGGCTGCCGGGAATGGGCACAATGCTTGTAATACCTTTATCAGGAAGGGCTTCGGTAAACGGTATATTGATACTATTTTATAAAGACTCAAAGGATTTCCAGGAGAAGGATAAGAAGGTTATAAAGGGTATCATGAATCAGGTCTCAACTGCACTGGAAGAGGCGCGTCTTTACAGAGATTCAGTAGATAAGGCAATGGACCTTTCCCATAAGATTGAGACTGTCAGGGTGATGCGTGAGATAGACAGGAGCGTTCTCTCAACACTTAATCCGGACGAGATACTTGAAACAGTTGTAAGTCTTGTGAGCCGGCTGATTCCATGTGACAGGGCAACGATTGCTGTTGCAGACATGGAGCGGGGAGGTTTCATCTATAAGGCAGGATTCGGGGTAGACATTCCTAAAGGGAAATTCATCGAGTTTTCCACAACATCTGCTTCAGGCCTCCTTAGTGGTGGGGGGGTGGAGTTTGTGCCTGACATCTCAGTGGAGGAAGCGCTTCTTCCGCTCGAGAAGAGGTTTCTGGATAATGGTTATTTGTCCCATATGCGGGTGCCTATTACAACAAAAGGAGAGGTGACGGCTGTCTTGAGTATTGGCTCCAGGAAGGCCGGAATATTTAAAAGAGATGATCTGGCTACTCTTGAGAGCCTTGCCAGTCAGATAGGAATTGCACTTGAGAATACAAGGCTATTTACTGACCTTCAGGAGTTATTCCTGAATATTGTAACGGTGTTGTCCAATGCAATAGATGCTAAGAGCCGATGGACAAGGGGACACTCTGAGAGGGTTACGAACTACGCCATAGCAATTGGAAATGATATTGGGTTTGATGATAAAACCCTTGAGAACCTCAGGATAGCCGGATTGTTGCATGATATAGGAAAGATAGGAACATACGATGTTATCCTTGACAAACCCGGCAGGCTTGATGATGATGAGAGGAAAAAGGTTATGGAACATCCTGGGAGGGGGGCAGAATTACTCGAACCAGTAAAGCAGTTCAGGGAGATTGCAAGATGGGTGAAGTATCACCATGAGTGGTATGACGGCAGGGGTTATCCTGAGGGACTGAAAGGGGAAGAAATACCGCTTCAGGCGAGGGTGCTTGCAGTAGCTGATACCTTTGACTCAATGACAGCAGAGAGGCCATACAGACCAACGCCGGGCTGGGACAGGGCTCTTGACGAGCTGAAAAAGTTTTCAGGGACGCAGTTTGACCCCCATGTGGCCGAGGCGCTTATTAGGGTGATAAAGAAAGCCCCCCTCACGTCATCCCCCTCCCCATAGTGGAAAGGGGAAGTGTGAGGGGAGATTTAAAAGCTGGAGGCGCTCCATGGCCATTAAAATCCGCGTAAAACTCATCATAGCTTTTTTTGTCATGCTTATTCCGTTCTCTATCTTTGCCTGGCTGACCAATCTTGCATATTCTGCATTACACAGCAACAGTGTCAGAATGAATGCATTTGCAGTCGAGATTGATGGTTATGCAAAGATTCAACTGAGGATTGATGAGCTGGAAAGATTTCAGGCAGTAGCGGTTCAGCGTGAGTTCAGGATAAAGGAACTAAGGGACAAAGTAGTGAAGTTGGAAAGCATAGTAGTGGAGTTGGAAAGCATACAGCGGGGTTAGAAAACAGCGCCTA
>MHEI01000034.1:3569-4242 GCA_001805165.1 Nitrospirae bacterium RBG_16_43_11
GCGGGACATTCTTGTCCCGCATTAGAAAGGGAGACAGGCTTCACTGAGAATTGCTGGTGTTGAGAATTGCTGGTTGACATAAAAACGACTTTATAATATAGCTAATATGTAGTTATATGACTGAAGAAAAAGACATCCTTGTTGTAGACGACGAGCCGATTATAAGGGACATCCTTATGCGGAAGCTTACTGGCTCAGGCTACAATCCAGTGGCAGTTGAGAATGCCTTTGAGGCGCTCGACAAGATGCGGGAGAAACCGTTTCCTGTGATCCTCAGTGATATAATGATGCCCGGGATAGACGGGATTGACCTGATTAAAAAAGTCAGGGTCCTTTATCCGGACACTGCTGTAGTCATGATAACGGCGGTATCAAATGCCAATGCGGCGATTGAAGCTCTTAAACATGGGGCTTCGGATTATCTGATAAAACCCTTCAATCTTGAAGAGATAGTGATAAGTGTACAGAATGCCCTGGAGAAGCGGAGGCTTATCCTTGAGAATAGGGGGTATCAGGAACACCTCGAAGAGATAGTTAAGGCTCAGACCGCGGAGATCAGGGGGCTGCTCTCAGTAGAACAACAGAAAACAGCAGAATTGAACAAGGCTCTGGCCGAGATAGAGGTCACATATAATACTACCCTCGAGGCGCTTTCGACGGCGCTTGACTACAG
>MHEI01000034.1:4361-4994 GCA_001805165.1 Nitrospirae bacterium RBG_16_43_11
AAAGATCGGAGTGCCTGATTCGGTTCTTAGAAAGCCTGCTAACCTTACAACGGAAGAATGGGTTCAAATGAGAAAACATGTTGAATATGGTTTCAGTATGCTAAAGGGTATTCCATTCCTTAAGGATGCCTCTTTTCTTGTTCTTCACCATCAGGAAAAATATGACGGCACAGGGTACCCTCAGGGTTTGAAGAGGGAGCAGATAGTGATGGGGGCGAGGATATTTGCCCTTGCTGATACTTATGATTCTATGACTACAGACAGGCCTTACAGAAAGGCCCTTCCTGACATGGATGCGAGGAATGAAATATTACGGTGCAGGGGCAGCCAGTTCGATCCTGTTGTAGTTGATACTTTTTTTAAGATTCCTGAAAGTAAATGGTCTAAGGTTAAAGAAGATGTGGCCGGCATGAAAACAGATAATGTCATTTTCCGGAATCTCGACATAACCTTCGGAAATGAAAAAGACCCTATCCCGCTCTTGCTCTTATAAGGTCACAATATCATATTCTTCGATATGAAGGCTTTTGTCACCCTTTATGACAATTCGTTTCTGATATTCCTTTTCGAGTTCCTCGACTATCTGTCTTTCTTCATCAAATATATGGGTCGCGACACTCTGGCTTGCCGTAA
>MHEI01000034.1:5114-5284 GCA_001805165.1 Nitrospirae bacterium RBG_16_43_11
AAAGCGTCCGCATCAGATTCTCCCTCGTGCGTTTCCTGGACATCTCTATAAGCCCAAGTTCCGACATCCTTATAATATTTGTCCTGGCACGGTCCTCTGAAAATGCCTCTACCATTGCATTAAAGACCTTCTCTCTGTTCTTCTCTTTTTCCATATCAATGAAGTCTGTA
>MHEI01000035.1:0-6188 GCA_001805165.1 Nitrospirae bacterium RBG_16_43_11
ATGGGGATTTTCATCATCCTTCGTATGCCCTGGCTCATGTCCGTTATATTCAACAAAAAGGCCATAGAAGTTTTATCTCCCATGGCCTCTAATACACGACTCACTTTTGTACTATCCTTCTGTCCTCTCAAGGATAATCTTATGCTCTACAAGCCTGATCTTTTTTATGCGGGCAGTTAAAGTCTTCTGTTCACCCGCAAGGTTTCTTATATATATCTTACCCCCCTCCTGGGGTTCCAATACATCAACACTATCTAACAGGAGCTCCTCTTTACCCTCTTTCTCAATGTAAACGCTTGCTTCACACATGATGCATCTCCCTTCTCTTCAACCGAAAAACCCCATCCCCACCCTTACCCTCCCCTTGAAGGGGAGGGTAATTTTTCATCATCCTTTGTACGCCTTAGAACTTATGAGTCTTTTATTATAAGCCTAAGCATACATTAAAGGATTCTTCTTAACCTGTCAATCAGTTTATCTATCAAATGAGGAAAGGGTTCAGGGGTTACACCTATCATCTCAATCCCCTGTTGAGGAAGAGGGACAAGCAGTTTTCGCGCCCTGCTTGCTGCAACTGCATCAGCCATTACCTGAGTATATTCACCCAGCATTGAATTAGGTATCACTATTGCCCATGAACCAATAATTATATCCGCAGACCTGCTTACCTGCACTATGGAGTTTTCTCCTGTTGCAGCCTTATTAGCCCCTGCCTTCATCATTAACGATGTGGCAATAGCATTTGTCCCGAGAGCGACAATATCTATCTTGTCCAAGGATGATTCCGGAAGATTTTTCTGCATCTTCTCTATAATATGGGCGCCTATGCCGCCACCCTGTCCGTCTATCACTACAACAGTCATTTCCGCCATATGGACTATAATACATATTACTATCCGTCATTGCAACCATGAAATACTTCATGCAGCAATTCTCGGCGAAACCTATCTTCCTTGAGAATGCTGGACAAGGCAGTGTTTGCATTGAGCGAAGCGAAAAATGTCCCGCCTATCGCGATTGGCGGGGTTTTCTAACCCCGTTGAATGCACTCGTTTCAGAATCTCCTAACCCTGCATCGTTTGAGATCCTGAAATAAATTCAGGATGACAGCCTGCTCTCCCTGAGGGAGATAGAATTTTCAACATCACTTATAAATTGTGCTAAAATAGTTTCCCTGAAAATGACTACGGTAATCCTGTTAACCATATCCAATATCTTCATGACCATAGCATGGTATGGTCACCTTAAATACAAAGACTCTCCACTCTGGAAGGTAATTATAATAAGCTGGCTTATCGCGTTTCTTGAATACTGCTTTCAGGTGCCGGCAAACCGTATTGGACATTATCATTTTTCTGCCGCACAGTTAAAGACGATTCAGGAAGTGATAACCCTGATCGTCTTTTCAGTATTTTCAATCTTGTATCTTAAGGAAGAGTTCCGGTGGAATTATGCTGTAGGATTTCTTTTTATGATAGTGGCAGTCTTTTTTATTTTTAAGAAATAGTCCGATGTATCATTTCTCAATTGCGCCTACCACGTTCTCAGCACTGTCAGTAAAGTAAAGATAGGGTGTCTCAGGGGACGTAGTTACGCTTACCACATTATTATACCTTGCATCTTCCCTTGAACCCTGTATAAAAGAAGATTCTCCCTTTTTGCCTGACAATGTAAGCACCTCTCCGGTTTCCTTATTCACCCTACGAAACACATTGTTCCCTGTATCCGCTACATACAGATAATCTCCATCAGCAGTTATTCCCCTCGGATAATTAAATCTTGCATCAAAGCTGACACCATCCTTATACCCTGCTTCCAAAGGCATACCTGCAATCGTCTTCACCTGGCCGGTAGCTGCCAGGATCCTCCTTATAGTATGATTACCGCTGTCTGTGACATAAAGATATTTGCCATCGGTGGTAATCCCCCTCGGATCAGTAAACCCTGCCGCCGCCCCTGTACTGTCTGAGGTTCCCGGGGAACCTGTATTCGTGACGTAATCACTCAATCCGGCTACAAGCCCCACATATCCGGTGGACAGATTGACTCTGCGCACAAGATGGCTTCCGGAGTCTGCCACATACAGATGATTCCCAGTAATGCAGATGCCCCTTGGAAAATTAAACATGGGATAGCCAAATTCACTGTTCACAAATCCGGGCCTTCCCGGAATACCTGCAACTGTAGTAACTTCGCCGGTAGATATCACCACTTTTCTGATAGTATGGTTTCCTGTATCAGCCACATACAGATTCCCCATGCCATCTGCAGTAATACCAACAGGATTGTAAAAGCCGGCCGAATATCCGGCGCTATATCCATAGCCGCTTACCCCAAGATTGCCGGCTATCAGGATCATTGGGGCGCCGGAAAGATTTGTAATTTCTAATTTACGGACAATATGGTTACCTTTATCAGCAATATATAGGACCCCACCTGCCAAATCACCACCTGCCGGAGAATTCAAGGAAACACCCTTATTCTTTGAAAATGAAAATGTTTTCGTTTCTCCGGTATCCATCTTTACCCTCCTGATCCTGTTAGTTCCTGAGTCCATTACGTAGAGATAGACACCGTCTGTATTAATTCCTGAAGGGGTGTTAAAAGATGTGGTCTTTCCTGTTCCATCAGTAGAATCTCCAAAGGAACTTGTACCCGTGGGCTCTCCATTACAAGTCTTTTTTATTTTGGTGACATCATTTTCAATCTCTGCCTCCTCTGTACAAGAAAAGTCTCCTGCCAAAAAGGATACCTGCCCGGTGGCAAGATCTACCTTTCTCAATATATGGTTACCGGTATCTGAGACATAAAGGATTTTATTATGCCAGGTGATTCCCTCCGGCGATTTAAACAGAGGAGGACCATCAACGCTATCCACAAGACCTGAACCTCCGCGGACACCGGCAATGGTCGAAACAACACCTGTAGACAGGTGTACCTTCCTTATAATATGATTACCTGTATCAGCCACATAGAGAACCGCTCCGTCAGTTGTTATATCTCCAGGGTTATTAAAACGGGCGACTCCGGAAGTACTTTCACCTGTATTCGTCCAACCTGCTGCACCCCTCTCTCCCGCCAGTGTTGTTACCTCTTTTGTGATAAGATTAATTACGCGTATTGCATGATTTCCTGTATCAACAACATATAGTTTATCCCCAATCCTCACACCCCGTTTCGGCGAATTAAACCTTGCCTCTGTCCCAATTCCATCCGTTGTCCCATAGCTACCAGGATATCCGACAAATGTACGCACTTCACCGGTAGCAATATTCATGCTCCTTATAACATGATTGTCTGTATCTACTATATATATATACTCACCATTTGCATCCGCTATTACATCCGTGGGGGAATTAAATACCGCGGCACTCTCTGAACTATCAGTAGTGCCCGATACCCCGGCCTTGCCTGCAATTGTCGTTACAGTTCCTGTTTCCGCATCCACTTTTCTTATAGTATGATTAAAGGTATCTGCTATATAAAGGGTACTGCCTTCTATTGCTATACCCCCGGGGGTGCTAAACCTGCTGTTATCGCCTAAATCATCCGTTGCACCTGTATAAGATGGAGCCCCGGCCATGGTTACGATCTCTCCTGTAGAGATATCAACACTGCGTATTGAATTGTTATCCATATCTGCAACATATATGTAGTCGCCTATGATGGCAATGTCAGCAGGACTGTTAAACTTTCCAATACCAACCGGGCCATCAGCAGCACCCGAGACTTGCGGCGTGCCGGCAATTGTATCAACCGTCCCCTGAGACAGGTCTATTACCCTGATCAAATCGTTTCCCAGGTCAGCAATAAAAAGCTCACCTCCCTTGACTTCCAGGTCTGATGGATAAAAAAAACGGGCATCCATAAGTGAAGCATCCGTATAGCCTCCCTCCCCTGTCTTACCGGCTAAGGTAATAACCTCACGTGTCTGAATTTCCACTCTTCTTATGGTGTGATTAAATGTATCAGCAATGTATAAAAATTTCCCATCATTAGTTATTCCGAAAGGAAAATTAAAGAGCGCAGAGACACCAAATCCGTCTGTATTACCAGCGGTAGAAGCTGTCCCCGCTACAGTAATTGTTTCACCGCTCTTCTTATCAACCCGTCTTATAACATGATTATCTGTATCTGAAACATAAAGTGCACTGTCCAACATTGTTATACCTATAGGCGAACTAAACGCGGCATTTATCCCCGTCCCGTTTTGATAACCAGGCTGGCCTCTCTTACCAGCAAGAGTAACAACACTGCCGCTACCTATTTCTATCTTACGTATGACATGGTTTCCGGAATCAGCTATATATAAATATACACCATCAGTAGCAATGCCCTCAGGGTTATTAAATCTGGCATTACTGCCAATACCGTCATTAACACCTGGTCTGCCAGGATAACCTGCAATTGTTGTTACGGATTTAGTAGTTATATCTATTTTTCTAATTGTATGATTGCTCTTATCAGCAACATAGAGGGTATCTCCATAAACTGCAATTCCGCGGGGCGAATTAAATCTTGCAAGTGTACCTGTAGCATCAGCCGTACCTGAGCCTCCCGGCCTGCCAGCCAGTAATAACATTCTCCCGCCGGTTATACTTTCATTCCCTTCAAATGTAGGCCCAATAGTGTTATACTCACTACTGCAACCTGTAAGGAGAGAAATATAGATGGATACTACTAATAGATAGGTAAATCGGGGTCTGAGACCATGATGTTTTAACATCAAGGATTTAATATTGCAATAAGCATACCATCAGGCAAAGGGCTAAAACCCTTACAGAAATATATGGTTGATAATTCACTACAACATGGTTAAAATATTACCATGATTAAGAGGATTTTCGATGATAAAATAAATACTGCATAAAACATCTTCCTGAAAAATGGAGATTGCCTTCTATATGTGTATGATCAAAACCTGATTTTACTCATAAGCTGAATCATGATCCGGATGGAGTGATAGGAATCGCATAAACTGTGCTTCCCTGTAGACTATGGCCCGAAATTTCTGACTGATACGGATAGTGTATAAGCGTTGTCCACCAAGTCCAGTTCTGGACTGAACCAACTCCCAACGTAACCCATTATCTTTATAGATAGCTGTCCATGTAAGACTTCTTATCTTCTTCAGGATTTCCAGTATTCGGATGGCATCTTCTTTCCCAAGATTAAACAAATCATCCTGAAATACCGGATTATTTAAATCCAACATAACGTTATCTGATTTTGCCACTTAATTCTCTTAAATCGCTCTCTGAGGGCCTGTTTTCTTCTGCCCATTTGATCGCCCTGTCTATCCTTGATTTTGCTGGTTCCTCATGCATCCACATTTCACTGTCCGGAATAATGCTGGCTGTTTTGATAAGCCACACCCCTTCTTCAATTTCCTCTATAATGATATGTCTCCCTGCATATTCCTTCCCAAGGGAAATCTGGCCACTGGCGCCTATGGTTTTAATCTGAGTCTGCATTTTACTATCCTCCTAAATTCATATTGCATGATAGCATTATAGCTGGATTATGTCAAATTATCATGGATGAGTACAGTAATTCTCAGTGAAACCTACCTCCCTTGCAAATGCTGGACAAGACAGTGCTTGCATTGAGCGAAGCAAAGAATGTCACGCATTTGGAAAGTTGACAGATGTTCACTGAAAATTACCAGTTAAACTTTCTTTCGTCCCTTCTACTCCTTAGCCGATAGTGCTATAATTACTGCTACCACCTGTAAGGATAAAAATTAACAGGGATACTACCTTGTTAGCAATACTAATGCGCATCTGTTATTTCGGTACCTATACAAATCAAGAAGGCTACCCAATGAATGAGGTTCTGATTCGGTCCCTCAGGGAAAACCAGATAGAGGTCGTCGAATGCAATCAAAGCTTATGGAAGGGAAGGATGGAGAAGGTAGAAAAGGCAAAAGGTATTTCCTCCATGATTTCCCTAATACCGAGGCTCTGTCGTGCTTACCTTTCACTATCCTGGAAATTTTTCGGCGTTGGCGAATATGACGCAATAATTGTTGGATATCCGGGGCACTTCGACTTCTTCCTGGTCAAATTCCTGAATATCTTCCGGAGAAACAAGCCTGTATTAGTTAACCTGCTATTCTCTTTATACGACACAATTGTCAGGGACAGACAATTGATACCCCCGGGATCATTCATGGCAAAATGTATCCT
>MHEI01000035.1:6315-6483 GCA_001805165.1 Nitrospirae bacterium RBG_16_43_11
TTTAAACCGGGAAAGTCATCATCTCCTATGGTTAAAACAGGGACTGGAATCAACCTCCTCTTCTTTGGAACCTACATCCCCCTCCATGGCATAGAATATATCCTGCAGGCAGCCCAAAGGTTGAAGTCTTTTACAGATGTTCAATTCACCCTGATTGGCTCAGGACAA
>MHEI01000036.1:0-1788 GCA_001805165.1 Nitrospirae bacterium RBG_16_43_11
GTGGAGACTGGAAATGCAAGCAATCCACATGGTGAAGGTCCAATTAGTCTTGACAACTTTACTCCTTTTTCTAAAAACCCATTGATCTGCAAATTCTTTACACAGCTTGGACGGGTGGATGAGCTTGGTTCAGGTGTCTTGAACGTAAACAAGTACTTGCCTGTTTATGCCCCCGGCAAGAGGCCACAATTTATTGAAGGTAATAGTTTTAAAATGATAATTCCGTTGGATGAAACGATGATTACTAAGGTTACTGTATCAGGTGGCACAGTAAGTGATAGAGTAAGTGATAGAGTAAGTGATAGAGTAAATAAGGGTGCAAATGAGGGAATAATTGAGGGTATGAGTGCGGATGTAAAAAGTAAACTTCTCAAATTAGTGCTTGCTGTAATTAATAAGCCGCTTCAAAAAGCTGATGAGCTGGCAACTGGCTTAAATGTCTCAGTACCTACAGTGAACCGCTACATCAAGATACTAAGATTACTTGAAGTTATTGAATTTGAAGGCCCGCCTAAAGTTGGTGGTTATGTTATATCATCACAATTTATAAGGGAAATTGAAATATGATCAGTAATACATCAGGAATCATAAGCAAGGTCTGGTCTTTCTGCAACACCTTACGGGAAGATGGGGTCGGATACGGTGATTACGTGGAGAACTTTAAGGAGATATTGTCGTCATTCAGGGGATAAAAAGGGCGGATATAAAGCCGGGCATGCTTGTGCGGGTGGTAACTAAAGAGGACCAGCGTACTGGAAGGCTGACGGAGGGTGTCGTTAAGGATATTCTGACAAAGTCGCCCACCCATCCCCACGGAATCAAGGTGCGCCTTGAAAGCGGTATTGTTGGGCGGGTGAAAGAGGTCCTCTCGTAAGACCGGTTTATGTTTCCACCTTACGCGCAGTTTGATATTGGATTACATCCCGTGACATTTCTTATACTTCTTTCCGCTTCCGCAGTGACATACATCATTACGACCTGTTGTTCTGCTAGCTGCCTGCGGTAACATATAAGGCGCATAATTGAGACAGTATAGCCTGACAAGCTCTACGACGCCATCTGCA
Organism: Nitrospirae bacterium RBG_16_43_11; assembly: GCA_001805165.1. Taxonomy (GTDB): domain Bacteria; phylum Nitrospirota; class 9FT-COMBO-42-15; order HDB-SIOI813; family HDB-SIOI813; genus RBG-16-43-11. Next base: position 1,065 of record MHEI01000036.1, read on the forward strand.
GCCTCTTCTGGTTTATCATAGCTTTCTCTGTAATGTTTTTCACTTGCCATTAATTCTGTCTCAATGGCCTTGTCAACTGCAGCAGGGTCGTCAGAAGATGTGGCTGCGGTGTGTATTATCCGGCAGTATCCCTTTTCATTTGGTTTTGCGTCAGGAGATCCCATGTAACCGCAGTGCTCCGGTCTTATTTCGTTCCCGCCTGTCACTGATGGATGTATCATGCATTTCTTATCTTCAGACAGGAAGAGACACCTGAATGCAAACATTGCCCTCAGGTTTATTAAAATAGTCTTGTTCGCCACTTTTATATTCTGAACAGCAAGGTTGTATCTCTCTGGTGTTGTGAAGAGGGGACGGGGAGTATCCTCATTAGTTACATACTTTTCAGCTATCCTCCCGGCCCTTTCAGTGAGACTGTTGACTACCTCTGACTTGAGTTCCAGAGGCCGGAACTGTCCGCCGTCTTTTTTTATAGAGTAGGTGATTATTCCCCACCATGGGTTGCAGCATTTTCCCCCGCATTTTTCAATGCATACCTGAGAGAAACAAGATGTATCTGTAGTCGAAATGCTCATAAGACCCATTCCTTAGCTGTTATTGCCAGCGATGCGGCGCCCTTTTCTGAACTATTACATTCCTTACCCTGATACGAATTTCGGCGTTCAAATTCATTTTCTATAGCTGTCAGGATGACCTTCTTTGACACCCCCCATTTCGGTGCGAT
>MHEI01000036.1:1887-5521 GCA_001805165.1 Nitrospirae bacterium RBG_16_43_11
GTAATAAGATTAATTCCACCCTTCGCATACATCTTTTCGAGCATTGTATTTTCTGCAACATAGAGGTGATGGACCTTAAGTCCGTCTATATCAAGCCCGGCAAGTGTATCAGCCGTCTGCATCATCATGTCATGCGTCTCACCCGGCAGCCCTAAAATGACATGAACGCATACCCTGAGTCCTTTAAGCTTTACCCTCGTTATTGCATCAACAAACTGCTCGAAGCTGTGTCCCCTGTTCATCCATGTGAGTGTGTCCTCATACATGCTCTGGAGGCCGATCTCTACCCAGAGATGGGTCTTTTTCGAGTAAGATGCGAGCAGGTCAATCACTTCATCAGGAAGGCAATCAGGCCTGGTGCCAACTGATAAACCCACCACATCATCAAATGACAGGGCCTCCCTGTAAAGGTCATCCAGAAGATTTACGGGGCCGTAGGTGTTAGTGTATGCCTGAAAATAAGCGATAAATTTTTCTGCCTTGAAGTGCCTTCTGTAAAACTCCATGCCGGCTTGTATCTGCTCGCTCACAGACCGCTTTGATCCCTTGGAATTTGGGCTGAAACTCCTGTTTTCGCAATATACACATCCGCCATATGCTACAGAGCCATCCCTGTTGGGACAAGTAAACCCGGCATCAAGACCGATTTTATAGACCCTGAAGGGAAATATCTGTTTAAGGTAATCCCTGTATGAAAAATAGTGTTTGATCATCTGATAATCCAGTTTCAAATCCCCCCTTCCCCCCTTTACTAAAGGGGGGGAATTAATTTCCCCCTTTGAAAAAGGGGGATTAAGGGGGATTATTCACCGCCCATATTTACCCATGACAATAGCCTTGCCGATTATGTGTCCCTTAATCTTGTTTTCAACATCCTGCTTCGATGCTTTGGACACTAATCCTGTTGTTTGAATATCAAGGGCATAGATAGTGAAGAAGTATCTGTGTGGACGGCCTGGCGGCGGGCATGGACCTCCATAGCCAGTGCGCCTGAAACTCGTTGTCCCCTGTTTTATCCCCTTTGAAAGGTCAGGGTCTTTTAACAGACCTTCAGGCAGTGTATTCGTATCAGCAGGGATGTCATAGATAACCCAGTGAGTAAATGTCCCTACAGGTGCATCCGGATCATCCATGATAATGGCAAAACTCTTTGTTCCTGCAGGGATACCGTCCCATTTCAGAGGTGGGGAGAAGTCAGAACTGTCACAAGTGTACTGTGCCGGGATTGTTTCACCTTCCCTGAAGGCGGACGTGCTTAAAGTAAAGTTCATGGTTTCACCCCCTTTTTGTGCCCTGACCCCGCTAACTGACAGGAGCAGTATGGAGAGAGTCAAAATTATTTTAATCCTGTGCATATCTGAACATTATATGCCACACTCTCCTTATTGACAATATTTTTTAAAGTTGTTACGATGTAGTCCATTATTGTGGGCGGATAGCTCAATTGGTAGAGCGCAGCCCTTACAAGGCTGAGGTCACAGGTTCGATACCTGTTCCGCCTACCATAGCCGATATTGTATCGGGACGACGAAGAAAACCGTAGGCGTACTATTTAGTACGTTGAGGATTTTCCGGGGAGTCCAACGTAGCCAGTTGTAGCAACAGTAGAAGAGGTTACGCTCAAAAATGCCCAGGTGCAAGGAAGGACTTGAGAATTGAGCTGAGGCGTACTGTGTTGTACGTTGAATATTTTCTGATGATTGCAACGTAGCGTATCGTAGCAATAGTAGACGAGATGACGCTCAAAAATGTCCAGGTGCAAGGAAGGACATAAAAATTGAGCTGAGGCGTACTGTGTTGTACGTTGAAGCTCAATTTTTATGTCCTGACGCCGCAGATGGGCATTTTTCAGCGTCATCTCAGCGGGGTCGTAGTTCAGTTCGGTTAGAACGCCTGCCTGTCACGCAGGAGGTCGCGAGTTCAAGTCTCGTCGGCCCCGCCATTTATTACAGGAAACTGGTTTAAGTCAAGATAACTTCTGAATGCATACAGAATCAGAAATCCTAAAACTCATATTTTCAGCGGGTATAGTTGCCAAGATAGTCCTGCTTATTCTTTTGATGTTCTCCATTGTCTCCTGGGCTGTCATGTTTTTCAAGTTTTTCCAGTTTCGCAGGATAGAGAAGGATTCCAAAGAATTTCTGGCTACACTCTCAAAGATTGAAAATATCCATCAGCTTTATACTTTATCAAAGAACAAAGATAATCCACTTTCATCATTAGTTAAAGAGGGCTATGCGAGATTCTATGAGATTAAGAAGGGGCAGGGTGGTCTGTTGAAAGACCGGCCTGCTTTTCTAAATGCCATAGACAGGAGATTAAAGAGCACTGCTGAAGATGAAACAACTTATTATGAGGGTTATCTTTCTTTTCTTGCCACTACCGGAAATACTACGCCATTTATAGGACTCTTTGGTACTGTATGGGGAATCATTCATGCCTTTCAATCTATAGGTCTGCAGGGTTCGGCAAATATAGCGGCTGTGGCTCCTGGAATAGCCGAGGCGCTGATAGCAACAGGCGCCGGACTTGCTACAGCTATACCGGCAGTAATCGGTTACAATTACCTGTTAAGCAGGGTGAGGAGAATGGCGTCACAGATGGAGGTATTTTCAGGAGAGATTATGGCCTATGCAGAGGCGGATATCTGGGCCGGAGGCGACCGGACTGAAGATGCTGATGATGAACAGATAGGCCTTAGCGTCCGGAAGTGATTGGTACTTGAATGCATGATAAAAAAGACAGGCTGATGTCTGAGATTAACATGGTGCCTTTTGTTGATATCGTACTGGTACTGTTAATTATTTTCATGATATCAGCGCCTCTTATGTACAGGGGGATAGATGTAGACCTTCCCAGGTCTTCAGTGAATACGATAAAGCAGGAAAAGCGCATAATGCTGATTGTTGACAGATTCAGCAATATCTATGTGGATGACAGGAAAGTCCCGATGGGAGGGATTGAATCGGCAATCAGGCAAAAGGGCAGCGAAGGGGCAGATGTGACGGTCTATTTAAAGGCAGACAGGTCTGTACCTTACGGGACTATTGTAAGTGTGATGGACAAAGTTAAAGGGATGGGCATAGACAAGCTGGGTATGGTTACTGAATCTCTGAAGGAGGTGGAGTAGGACTATTAATGCGAACCTGATAAATATCTTTCTTCTAAAGACATTTCGAATGTTCGTATGATGTCAGAATAGTTAATGCGTTTGTGTAAGTTTAAATATGTTCAGGCAAGCAGAGACAAACATAAAATGGATGCTGACAATCTCACTCCTCTTTCACCTAACGTTCCTGTCAATTATATTTTCCTCCGGTATCTTTAAAAGGTCCGATCTCTTCACAGCAAGAAATTCTCCTTTCTCATCTATACAGGTAAGCATTGTAAACCTTCCGAATGACAGCCGGCCGGTTATGTCAGCTTCTTCAACCGGAATTTCAAAGGTGGAGAAGACTATTCCTGATGTTAAGAAAACAGAGAAAATCACTGAAAAGAAGGATAACAAACAATTGACAAAGATTGAAAAGCTGAGAGAGAATAGGATCTTACCGTCAGCTAAAGCCGTTATTTCTGCGCCTGGGACAAAAGAGAATGCAGAGGTGAAGCAGGATGAGACAACAATTGGCGGTAG
>MHEI01000037.1:0-230 GCA_001805165.1 Nitrospirae bacterium RBG_16_43_11
GCAGTTGCAGGTTTTCTGGTTAAGAAAGAGATAGAATATGTGGATGGTGTGATGGCAAATCCTGCAAGGCCATTTGTAGCCATACTTGGTGGAGCCAAGGTATCAGGCAAGCTGGGGATGATAGAGAACCTGGGCAAGAAAGTGGATAAGGTGATTATAGGCGGCGGCATGGCGTTTACATTCCTCAAAGCGATGGGGTATGAGGTTGGTAATTCCTTAGTTGAACCGGA
>MHEI01000037.1:334-635 GCA_001805165.1 Nitrospirae bacterium RBG_16_43_11
GGAGCCAGGGGCAGAGACCATGATTGTAACGGTACAGGAGATACCTAAGGACTGGATAGCCCTCGATATAGGACCTGCCTCTGTAAAACTGTTCACGGAAGCGATTGCAAATGCCAGGACAATATTATGGAACGGACCAATGGGCGTATTTGAGATAGATGCCTTTTCAAGAGGGACATTTGCTGTTGCACATGCAATTGCAGAGTCATATGCGCTTACAATAGTCGGCGGTGGGGATACCGCCAATGCAGTTGATAAGGCAAGAGAGTCAGAGAACATGTCTTTTATATCTACCGGCGGC
>MHEI01000037.1:642-3857 GCA_001805165.1 Nitrospirae bacterium RBG_16_43_11
TGGAGGGAAAACCTCTGCCGGGTATTACGGCGCTTGATGACAGGGCATGAAAATCAGTTCTATGAGTAAAAAGTTGCGAAAACCGGCAATAGTAGCCAACTGGAAGATGAACAAGACGATATCTGATGCATTGCAGTTTGTTGACGAATGCAGAAAGATGTTTAAAGAGATATCTGTTGATAGAGTAGATGTTGTTTTGTCTCCACCTTACACTGCCATTAAGGCGGTCTCTGATGCAATAGGGAATGACAATATTGCAGTAGCGGCACAGAACCTGTACTGGGAGGAAAAGGGGGCATTTACCGGTGAGGTATCGGCTTCAATGCTTGCAGATAGCGGATGCAAATTCGTAATTATAGGGCATAGTGAGAGAAGACATCAATTTGGAGAGACCGATGAGGGTATTAACAAGAAGATCCGGAGTGCAATCCATGGCAATCTGAGCCCGATATTTTGTGTTGGTGAGACATTGCAGCAAAGAGAACATGATGAGACATTCAAGGTAATCAGGGATCAGGTTGAAAAGGGTCTTGATGGTCTGAGTGAAGAGGCAGTGAGCACTCTTCTCATTGCATATGAACCTGTCTGGGCAATTGGAACAGGTAAGAATGCCACACCTGAGCAGGCTGAAGAGGTACACGGCTTTATAAGGTCAATTTTACGAGAAACTTATGGAAGAAGCGTTTCAGAGACCGTCAGGATTCTTTACGGTGGTAGTGTTACACCTGAGAATGTATCCAACCTGATTAAGGAGCACAATATTGATGGGGCACTTGTTGGAGGGGCAAGCCTGAAGGCTGATTCTTTTGTAAAAATAGTGGCAGGAACATTTGATATTTTGAAATAGGGGGCATAAGTGACAATACTTCTTGTAATCATCCATATAATTGTATCTGTATTTCTTATCGGGGTTGTATTACTCCAGAGAGGAAAGGGCGCTGATATGGGTGCTTCCTTTGGCAGCACATCGAGTCAGACTGTATTTGGCAGCCGGGGACCAGGCAATTTTCTGAGTAAACTAACGACCATAGCTGCAGTAATCTTCATATTAACATCATTCTCCCTTGCCTTTGTTGGAAGTAATAAGGGTGGCTCATCAGTCATACCTGAACAGACAGAAGCCCCTGTCCTTCCTCAGTCCCCTGCGCCTGATGCTAAACAGATTCCCCAGGCTGCCCCGGCAGTTCCTGGTGCACCTGTGAATAAGTGACGACTTCGTAAAAAACGGGGCACTCATTTTACATCTTCATCCTCGGGTCTATTGCGTCTCTGATCCCTTCCCCCAGCAAATTATATGCAAGGACAGTAATCAGTATAGCAAGTCCCGGAAATACCGATAACCACCATGCTATCTCTATGTTGTCCTTGCCAATGGTGAGGATGTTTCCCCAGCTTGCTGTTGGCGGTTGAACGCCAATGCCGAGAAAGCTCAGCGCAGACTCTACAAGGATTGCGCCTGCAACACCAAGGACAGCAGAGACAAGCACAGGAGCTATGGCGTTAGGGAGGATATGCCTGAATATGATCCGCATATCTCCTGCCCCTATTGCCCTTGCGGACTGTGTAAATTCCCTCTCCTTTACTGAAAGAAATTCTGCCCTTACCAATCTTGTTACTCCCATCCACGAGGTAAGTCCAATCACAATCATTATATTGCTGATTCCAGGTTCAAGAAAGGCTATCACAGCAAGAAGTAAGAAAAATGTAGGTATTGATAACATGATGTCTACAAACCGCATGATGATGCGGTCAATCCAGCCGCCATAGTATCCTGTTATTGCCCCTAAAATTACGCCAATGAAAGTTGAGATTCCCACTGCGACAAACCCGACTGAAAGAGAAATGCGTGAACCCCAGATAATACGGCTAAGTATGTCCCGGCCAAGATCATCTGTCCCGAATGGATGGGATGTAGTTGGTGGCTCAAGAATGTGTTGGACATTGATTGAATTGGGATTATATGGTGTTATATGCGGGGCGAATATTGCAAAGGTAACAAGACATATTACTACTATCCCGCCGAGTACTGCGAGTTTGTTATATTTAAAACGTTTCCAGAATGTATTGGACATTACCGTGTCCGTATCCTCGGATCAGCTACTGCGTAACCTATATCTGCTAATAGATTGCCTATCAGTGTCAGTATTGCTCCTATGGTCAATATACCCATTATCAGCGGATAATCCCTCATCATGACAGACATGTAAAAAAGTTGTCCCATGCCTGGTATGGCAAATATAGTCTCAAATATTACGCTTCCACCTATAAGACCCGGTACAGATAAGCCCAGAATGGTTATTACAGGCAGCAGTGCATTCCTCATCGCATGTTTATATATTACGACTCTCTCTGAAAGCCCCTTTGCACGCGCAGTCGTAATGTAGTCTGATCTGATTACTTCCAGCATATTGCTTCTCATGTATCTGGATAGACCGGCGAGACCGCCGAATGCCTCAAGTAATACCGGAAGTATCAGATGACTTGCCAGGTCCCAGACTTTTCCACCTGCAGACAGGTTATCATAATCCAACGATCTTATCCCGGATATAGGGAGCCAGTCTAAATATATCCCAAAGAGTATCATCAGTAGGAGCGCAAGCCAGAATGTAGGTATGGCAAATCCTACAAAGACTGCAACCGTTGTAATCTTGTCATACAGCGAATATTGATGTGTCGCAGAAGATACTCCTATTGGTATGGCAATCAGAATAACAAGTATCAGAGATAGCACATTTATAATAATAGTTATAGGGAGTCTTTCTTTTATTTTATCCCATACCGGCCTTTTATCTGTGGAGAAAGAATCACCAAAGTCAAGTTTAACAACGCGCTTTAACCAGATTCCATACTGAGTAATAATGGGTTTATCAAGTCCATAATACTTCTCAAGTTTTTCCCTCGCCTCCGGTGTTATCTTGGGATTCAACTCTGCCAGTATATCGGTGGGTTTTCCGGGTGCAAGGTGTATGATGAAAAAAGAGACTAATGTTATCCCTATGATAGTAGGGATCATCTCAAGAAGGCGTTTTATGAAATAAATAACCATTTGAATCCATGCAATAATATCAATTAAATATAGAAATTGGAAGTGGCAGTATCAGGAATAAGACGTAAAAGCTAAATTACACTTGAATTTGCTGCAAAATTGCATTATTATCCATTTAAATCAATCTGACGATAATCATACAGTATCTCATCTTTGAATTCCAATTCAT
>MHEI01000037.1:3885-6244 GCA_001805165.1 Nitrospirae bacterium RBG_16_43_11
TTTCAAATGAATAAATTATTTACTCCCAACTCAGTTGCACTAATAGGCGCTACCGAAAGGGAAGGTTCTGTAGGCAGGACGATACTGGAAAATTTAATGAAGTTTCCTGACCGTAAGCTCTATCCGGTCAATCCTAACAGGAAGGATGTATTGGGATTAGAGTGCTTTCCTTCAGTTTCAGATATTCCGGTTCCGGTTGATCTTGCTGTTATTGTTACTCCTGCCAGGACTGTGCCTGCGGCCGTTGAGGAGTGTGGAAAGGCTGGTATAGGAGGCGTAATAATTATTTCAGCCGGTTTCAGAGAGGCCGGCGAAGATGGCAGGGGGTTGGAAGATGAGATAAGAAGAATCAGATACAAATACGGTATGAGAATCGTCGGGCCAAATTGTCTTGGTGTGATCAGACCGCACATCAATCTGAATGCCTCGTTTCTGAAAGTAGATCCAAAACCGGGTAAGATCGCCTTTATATCTCAGAGTGGCGCTCTGGGTAGTGCAATTCTTGACTGGGCCATTGAATCTAACGTCGGTTTCAGTATGTTTGCCTCCCTTGGTTCAATGATTGATGTTGATTTTGGCGACCTCATAGATTTTCTCGGAGATGATCCGAATACACGAAGTATAATGCTCTACATAGAAGGCGTTGGTCACGCAAAAAAGTTCATGAGTGCAGCCAGGGGATTTGCACGAAACAAACCTATAATCGTTATTAAACCAGGGAAGTTTGCTGAAAGCGCAAAGGCAGCAGTCTCTCATACAGGGGCTTTGGCCGGCGACTATCATGTCTATGATGCCGCATTCAAGAGGGCCGGTGTCATTCGAATAGAAGAGATTGCAGACTTGTTTAACGTTGCAGAGGTACTTGAATCAAAATATCTGCCTAAGGGCCCCAAATTGGCAATTGTAACAAATGCGGGAGGGGTCGGTGTTATTGCAACGGATGCACTTATTGAGTCCCATGGAGAACTTGCAAGGCTCTCTGATGCGAGCATGAAAGAACTTGACTCACACATGCCTGCTCATTGGAGCAGGGGAAATCCGGTTGATGTATTGGGAGATGCGGATATTGACAGGTATGTAAGCGCGGTTACTGTATGCTTAAACGACCCCGATGTAAATGGTGTTCTTATTATTTATACCCCCCAGGGTGCGGCCAGGCCGGATGAACTTGCAAAAACGATAGTTGAACTTGCAAGGAATACCTATAAGCCTGTTATTACAGTATGGATGGGAGGGAAGAGGGCTAAAGAGGGGAGGGCTGTTTTCCTGCAAAATAACATACCGACTTATGAGACCCCTGAACATGCAGTTAAGACCTATTTGTACATGTACAAATATGGCAGGAATCTACAACTCCTCTATGAGACTCCTGCTGAATTGCCGGTAGACCAGGCGCCTCCCAAACACCATTTGAAGGCGCTGATACGAAGAAGTGTTCAGGAAGGGAGGACACTCCTTAATGAAGATGAATCAAAAAAACTCCTCAAAGATTACGGGATACCTGTAAACAGGTCTCACATAGTCGCCAATATAGATGATGCCCTGACTGCTGCAAGGGAAATAGGTTATCCTATAGTCCTCAAGATTGTATCACCGGATATAACTCACAAGAGTGATGTGGGTGGAGTAGTAACAGGGATAAGCACTGAAGATGATTTAAGAAAAGAATATGATAAGTTGATTGAGAGAGTAAAAGAGAAGAGTCCACAGGCGGTTGTCAGCGGTGTCTCTGTCCAGAAGATGTTTGAGAGGATAGACTATGAACTTATATTGGGCGCCAAAAAGGACAGGGAGTTCGGGACTGTAATCCTATTTGGAATGGGCGGCGTTGGGGTAGAGATATTCCGGGATTTTTCTATTGGACTTCCACCGCTGAATCAGATCCTTGCAAGGAGGTTGATGGAGGAGACGGCGGTCTATAGAATGTTACAGGGATACCGGGGGAGACCACCGGCTGACATCAGACAATTGGAGCAGATAATCGTCGCTTTCTCAAATCTGATTGTAGATTTCCCTGAGATTGAAGAGATGGATATAAACCCGCTTGCAATATCCGGCGGGACAATAGCAGCGCTTGATGCGAGGACAGTAATTGATAAGGATTCATTGGAGTCAGCCGCTCCATATCCCCATCTTGTTATTACACCCTATCCTACAAGATATGTAATGCCTTGGAAATTGATGGACGGGACAGAGGTTTTACTGAGGCCTATAAGACCGGAGGATGAACCATTAGAAAAAGAGATGCTGTCCACGCTGTCAGAAGATTCCTTAAGAGGCAGGTTTTTTCAGGTTGTCAGGAAGATAACCCATGAGATGCTTGTCCGCTACAGTAACATAGATTATGACAGAGAGATGG
>MHEI01000037.1:6316-6656 GCA_001805165.1 Nitrospirae bacterium RBG_16_43_11
ACTTTAAAATGGGTGAGTTTGCAGTATTGGTTCACGACGATTACCAGGGAAAGGGGTTAGGGTATAAGCTTGTTGATTTGATGATAGGAATTGCACATGAAAAGGGACTGGCAAAGGTCTACGGTATTGTGTTATCCGACAATAAACGTATGCTGAGGATTTGTAAGGAACTCGGTTTTAACGTAAGCCACATGCCTGATGGTCTTAGCAAGGTTGAATTAGTTCTAAAATAACACACCAGTTCATATTAATTTTAACTCTCTTCCTACTCTCCTGAACACTTCAATGCAATGTTCTATATCTGACTTGCTGTGTTCTGCAGTAACTGTTGTCCTTATCC
>MHEI01000037.1:6671-6988 GCA_001805165.1 Nitrospirae bacterium RBG_16_43_11
GGACTGTAGGCGGACGTATGGGAGCTGCATATATACCTTCATCAAATAATCTCTGTGAGAAGATGATGGTCTTCTCTATATCACCTGTGAAGACCGGAATAATCGGTGTCTCACTGTTCATAGTATTATAACCAAGCGCCCTGAGCCCCTCTCTGAACATTGTTGTGTTTTCCCACACTTTTTCAACCAACATATTATTTTCCTGAAGAATACTTATTGCTGCTATTGATGCAGCGACGACAGACGGTGGCAGGGAAGTAGTATATATGAAGGACCTTGCCTTATTGATGAGATAATCTTTAACTGTCTTATTTCCG
>MHEI01000037.1:7159-7689 GCA_001805165.1 Nitrospirae bacterium RBG_16_43_11
TCAGTTAAGGGAGCAATATCTCCATCCATACTGAAAACACTTTCAGTAATTACAATCTTCCTTCGATAACATCTGTTACTATTATCAGTTTTCTGTGAGATCAATGATCGGAGATGTTCCGCATCCCGGTGTCTGTAAATAAAGACCTCAGCCCTGCTGAGCCTGCATCCGTCAATTATGCTTGCATGATTCAACTCATCACTGAATATAGCATCACCTTCACCTGCAAGGGCCTGAATAACTCCTGCATTTGCCATGTAGCCTGTGTTGAAGAGTAGTGCATCTTCCGTACGTTTAAACTCTGCTGTAATCTTTTCCAGCATCTCATGAACTTCCATGTTACCTGATACAAGCCTTGAGGCAGCGGCGCCGGTCCCATAATTTCTGATGGCAGAGATGGCCGCCTCTTTTAATGATGGATGATTGGCAAGTCCTAAGTAGTTATTGGAAGATAGGTTGATATACTCCCGTCCTTCAATAACTATTCTTGATGACTGTGAAGAGTCAACCCTTTTAAGGCTCCTGAGGAG
>MHEI01000038.1:0-196 GCA_001805165.1 Nitrospirae bacterium RBG_16_43_11
GTAACAGAAGTAAGTCATAAAAAGGCAGAAGAAATTACGAGGCAGGATTTATGGGTGATGTTGTTAATATTCGCCGGCATCATTTGTACGGTAGTATTTATAGGCATTGTGTTGTTTCTTGTACATGAAAAGACAAACCAGATTGAAAGGTTAAGGGAGTCAATGTTCCGGCTATCAGAGGGCGAAGGAGATCTGA
>MHEI01000038.1:239-2321 GCA_001805165.1 Nitrospirae bacterium RBG_16_43_11
AGCAGCGGCATTTAATTCCTTTATGGGACAGCTCTATAATATTGTCTCACAGATTAAGAAGGCGACTGACCAGGCAGCCGCTGCAGCCGTCGAGTTATCTGCAACTGCGGAACAAATGGAAAGTGGTTCTGTTAATCAAAGTCAGCAATCTGTTCAAGCAGCTTCTGCTATAGAAGAGATGAGCGCCTCAGTGGTAGAAGTAGCTAAGAACGTAGGTGAGATAGCAAAGTTCTCCAAAAACGCCAATGAAACAGCAGATAAGGGCGGAAAGGTTGTTGAAGCAACTGTCCAGGGTATGCAGAAGATTGCCATATCAGTTAAGTCTGCCGCCTCTGTAATTGAGACCCTTGGTACGAGCTCCGAGCAGATTGGCGAGATAGTATCGGTAATAGACAATATAGCAGAACAGACAAATCTCCTTGCGCTGAATGCTGCAATTGAGGCAGCCAGGGCAAGCGAACAAGGCAGAGGATTTGCCGTAGTTGCAGATGAAGTCCGTAAACTTGCGGAGAGGACGACTAAGGCTACAGCAGAGATATCATCAACGATCAAAACAATCCAAACCGATATTCACAAAGCGGTAGGAACAATGAACGAAGGTACCACTGAGGTAGAGGCTGGGGTGAAATTGGCCAATGAGGCAGGACAGGCACTCAGGCAGGTAGTTGAAGGCTCTCAGAAAGTAACTGATATGATCATGCAGATCGCGACGGCCGCTGAACAACAGAGTTCTGTATCATCAGAGATATCAGGTAATGTAGAAAAAATCTCTAACCTCAGTCAGGAAAACAAGGCGGCAGCCTCCCAGACTGCCTCGGCAGCGGATGATCTCCTTAATCTTGCCACAGGATTACAACAAATGGTAAGCAGATTTAAAGTATAAACACTCCTGTCTCAAAATCTTATCTATTTGATTTAACTTATAAAAACTGATAATATGCTGATTGTGGACACGGTTATACAGCCCTGTCCACGTGTTTTTTACGTATATAGCAGGTCAGAAACCAATTAAGAGGGGGATAGAATAATGATAGAAGATTTCGTGAGAGAAATCAGTATCCTTAAAGATAAGGCCAACAGCCTTCGGGGGTATCTTTGACATTGTAGGCATAGAGACAAGGGTCAGTAAATTAGAATATTTAATGCTCAGTCCAACCTTCTGGGATGACACAGGCGAGGCACAGCGAATCAGCAAGGAGAAATCACGACTCGAGAAAGAGATCGCCAAGTGGCAAGATGCAGAACGTGCACTGGAGGATTTAGATGTCTTTATAGAGCTGTCAACAGAAGAAGGTGACGGAACTCTTTTCAGCGAAATAAAGGAGGGTATAAAAGCGCTCCGGCACAAATTAGAACAGATCGAGATAGAGACTTTACTCTCCGGAGACATGGACATGAATAATGCGATAGTCTCCATACATCCCGGAGCCGGAGGTACTGAATCGCAGGACTGGGCGCAGATGCTCATGCGGTTGTACACAAGATGGGCAGAGCGTAACGGCTACAAGATTGAAATCCTCGATTACCAGCCGGGTGATGAGGCCGGAATAAAAGACGTGACATTCAGTGTCATAGGTGATTACGCCTATGGATATCTCAAGGCAGAATCAGGGGTTCACAGGCTCGTCCGCATATCCCCTTTCGATGCCAATAAGAGGCGTCATACTTCCTTTTCCTCTGTTTTCGTCTATCCTGAGATTGAGGATGATATCACTGTGGAAATATCAGAAGATGATCTTAGGATTGATACCTACAGGGCAAGCGGTGCCGGAGGACAGCATGTAAACAAGACCTCCTCTGCAGTACGTATCACACATATACCAACAGGAATCGTTGTCCAGTGCCAGAACGAACGCTCACAGCATCAGAACAAGGCAACTGCAATGAAGATATTGCGCGCCAAACTCTACGAGGTCAAGAGGCTTGAGCAGGAAAAGAAGATGGAAGGGTTTGCCTCAGAAAAGAAGGACATAGCCTGGGGAAGCCAGATCCGCTCATATGTATTACAACCGTACCAGATGGTCAAAGACCACAGGACAGAATTGGAATCAGGAAATGTGAACGCAGTCCTCGATGGGGATA
>MHEI01000038.1:2486-5913 GCA_001805165.1 Nitrospirae bacterium RBG_16_43_11
TGACTCATCTCAGGATATAACGGATAAATACGGTAAACTCACAGCAGAAGAACTGGCGGCAAAAAAACATAACTGCAGTATAGCCGGAAGGGTCGTTGCATTGCGGAGCTTTGGAAAGGCCGCTTTCTCCCATATACAGGATCACGCAGGGCGGATACAGATATATGTAAAGAAGGAGATTGTTGGAGAAGATTCATACTCCCTGTTCAAAAAGATTGATATTGGAGACTTTATCGGCATAGAGGGGATACTGTTCCGGACAAAGACAGGTGAACTTACTGTTGAGGTTGAAAAACTTTCACTCCTTTCAAAGTCACTAAGACCCCTTCCGGAGAAGTGGCATGGCCTGTCTGATATAGAGATAAGATACAGGCAGAGGTATGTAGACCTTATTGTGAACCCTGAGGTCAAGAATGTCTTTATCCTCCGCAGTAAGATTATAAAGGCTATAAGAGAGTTCTTAGACAATCATGGTTTCCTTGAGGTGGAGACACCGATGATGCAGCCAATTCCCGGAGGTGCAACTGCAAGGCCATTCAAGACGCACCACAATGCGCTCGGGATAGACCTGTATCTGAGGATAGCCCCGGAGCTTTATCTCAAGAGATTAATCGTGGGCGGGTTTAACCGTGTATATGAGATAAACCGGAATTTCAGGAATGAAGGGATATCAATTAAGCATAACCCTGAATTCACCATGCTCGAATTCTATATGGCCTATGCGACTTACAATGACCTGATGGATTTCACTGAAAAGATGTTTATATCCGTAGCTGATAAGATTATAGGTGGTCTGAAGATAACCACAGAACAGACTGAGTTGGATATGACACCCCCATGGGACAGATTAACCCTGAAGGATGCAGTTATTAAATACACTAACATCGAGGCTAAGATATTAGAGGACAGGACACTTGCACTCGAATGGGCGAAATCAGAAGGCGTGCCGCTTAAAGGTGATGAGTCGCTTGCTAAGATTACCCTGGAGATATTCGAGAAAAAGGTGGAAGAGCATCTGCTTAAACCAACTTTTATTACAGACTATCCGACCGAAGTCTCCCCTCTTGCAAGGAGAAAGGACGATGCCCCTGAGATTACAGAGCGTTTTGAATTATTCATCGGAGGCATGGAGATAGCTAATGCCTTCTCTGAGTTGATTGACCCTGAAGACCAGAGAGAGAGATTCCTTGCACAGGAGACAGAACGTGCAGGCGGAGATGAGGAGGCGCACAAGATGGATGAGGACTTCATCCGTGCCCTCGAACATGGAATGCCTCCCACCGGCGGCGAAGGAATAGGGATAGACCGGCTTGTAATGCTATTTACAGGACAGTCTTCTATCAGAGATGTCATCCTCTTTCCGCACATGAGGCCTGAGGCTCGATAAAAGATGACGAAGCTCCCCTATGAGCTATTTATCGCCCTCCGTTATCTTAAAGCAAAAAAAAGACACAAGGCAATATCGCTTAATACTTTCATATCTATAGGAGGGGTCAGTCTTGGTGTTGCCACACTGATAGCAACACTCGCAGTGATGACCGGCTTTTCCGAGGACTTGCGTAATAAGATACTGGGGACCAATGCCCATATCATAGTTCAGGGTGTCACAAGGGCCGGGATATCCGACTATAAGGGGGTGGTTACCAATATAGAAAAAATTCCAAATGTTATATCCGCCGCACCTTTCATTCACAATGAGGTAATGCTTACCTCTTCATTCGGCACAACAGGAACAGTTATAAGGGGAATAGACCCATTGCTTGAAGGAAAGGTTACTGACATTGCACGGACAGTCAAAATCGGGGATATCAAGTCACTTCAGAGTGGTTTTAAGATAGAAGGGACGATGTATCCAGGCTTAATCCTGGGATCTGAACTGGCAAGGCATCTTGCAGTTACGATTGGAGATACTATAAATGTTGTATCTCCAACAGGAGAGATTGGACCACTGGGCATGATACCTAAATTCAAGAGATTTGCGGTCACCGGAATATTTGATTCCGGTATGTATGAATACGATTCAAAACTCGCATACATATCAATTCCGGATGCTCAGAAATTTTTCAATACGGGAGATGTGGTTAGCGCTGTTGCCATCAGGATTGATGACATATTCAATGCCAAAGAAATTGCACGTAATATTGAGTCAAATCTCGGCCCCTCCTTCTTTGCCCGTGACTGGATGGAGATGAACAGAAACCTGTTTTCTGCGCTGCTCCTCGAAAAGATCGTAATGTTTATTATCCTGATACTGATTGTGCTTGTGGCTGCATTTAATATCATAGGAACGCTTACAATGATTGTAATCGAGAAGTCCCGTGAGATTGCCATACTAAAGACTATGGGAGCAACAAAACGCAGCATAATGAGCATATTTATTATTCAGGGTGTTTTAATAGGTATTGCCGGAACAATAATAGGAACACCTCTTGGTTACGGCATCTCTGTATTGATCCAGAACTTCTTCACTCTTCCTGCTGATGTTTATTACATTGCCCATATACCGGTGAGGATAAATATGTATGATATAATGCTGGTGGGATTTTCTGCAATCGGGATAAGCCTTCTTGCAACGCTTTATCCGTCATGGCAGGCAGCTAAATTGGACCCGGTGGAGGCGCTGAGGTATGAGTAGCCGGGAAGGGAGGCATGTATGTTTAAGATAATAAAATACCTTGTATATCTCTCAATCATAGCAGGTGTTATCATCGCATTCATCATGTGGAACGGGGGGGATAAGATACGCTGGTTTGGCAAGAAGAGTGAAGAGGTTGGTCATACAGTAAAGGAAAAATCTGAAGTTGTTGGTAATAAATCAGATAAACTCGAAGAAGGGCTTACAGAGAAGAAAGAGTTTATTGAAGAAAAAGTTAAGGCAGTGGTGAAAAAGGCGGAAGAACATGGGATCATTAAGAGGGAACAGGAGAAGTAGCATCAGCAGTTTTAGAGAGTTCATAGCATGGAAGAGTTGTTAATTGCCAGAGACATTACAAAAAGTTTCAATACAAACGGTCAACAGCTCCATATCCTCAACGGCATAAACCTCACAATATACAAGGGAGAGATGATTGCTGTCATGGGTGCATCAGGCGTTGGAAAGAGCACACTTCTCAATATACTTGGGACGCTTGACAGACCCACTTCAGGAGAAGTGATCTTTGAAGGAGCAGACATCTTCGGAAAATCTGATGAAGAGCTTGCATATCTGAGAAATAAAAGGATAGGTTTTGTCTTTCAATTCCATCACCTCCTGCCAGAGTTTACAGCCCTGGAGAACACGCTGTTTCCTGCAATGATACTAAAAATGAACAGAAGAGAGGCGCTGGACATTGCAGAGAAAAACCTCGCAAATGTCGGGTTGAGAGAGCGCATGACGCACAGACCAGGTGAACTATCCGGTGGAGAGCAGCAGCGTGTAGCAATAGCC
>MHEI01000038.1:6072-8086 GCA_001805165.1 Nitrospirae bacterium RBG_16_43_11
CAGGCAGACAGGATACTTAAAATGGTGGATGGGCAGATAGCGGAAGAGGCGTAAATTCCCAGTCATTCCTGCGTAAGCAGAAATCCAGAACACTGCAAAGAACTGGATTCCCACTTTCGTGGGAATGACAGAAGGAAACCCCGTTTTCCGCTGTCCCTATTTACCGTCCTGAAAAGATATACGACAGCATCTTTTCTATGCGTCTGTCGTATGATGCGAAGGGGTCCATGCAGAGGACGGTCTCTTCACCGTAGCCGTCCAGTTTCAGGTATGTCCAGTCAACGCTGTAGGAACGGTTCTTCATATTTGCAATACGGATGAAATCCCCTCTCAGTTTTGCCCTTGTATTCTGCGGCGGGTATTCTATGGCGTGTACTATATCCTTCTCATCAACTATTCTCTCGATTAACCCTTCTTTATCGAGGAGATAATATAATCCCCTGTCTCTTTTAAGGTCGTGGTATTGCAAGTCCATCATAGATATTCTCGGGTCATCCCAATCGCAACCCTTCTTTATCCTGTATGAATTTAGAAGTTCATGCTTTGTTACCCAGTCAATCTCTCTCGTCAATTCAGCAGGATTATTCTGTAATTTCTCCAGTACATACTCCCACTTCTTCAGGATATCCTGTACTATCTCATCTTTCTCTTTGTTTGCAAAATAATTCTGTACAAGCTCTAAGTATGTCTTTTGGATTTCAATTGCTGTAAGCGACCTGCCGTTCTCTAACCTTACAGTTCTCTTTAGAGTAAGGTCCCGTGCAATATCCTTTATCGCACGAACCGGGTCATCAAGATCCAGTCCCCTCACCGGATAACCGTCTTCGATCATCTCAAGCAAAAGCGCCGTAGTGCCAACCTTGAGATACGTTGTAAACTCTGACATATTCGCATCACCTACGATTACGTGCAGGCGGCGGTACCTTTCTGCGTCCGCATGGGGTTCATCCCGCGTATTTATTATGCTCCTCGATGATGTTGTTGAACACGATATCTTCTGATTAATGTGCGCAGCCCTTTGTGAGATGGAGAAATAGGTCTTTCCTGCTTCTTTCAGGACTTTACCGGCACCGGTATATATCTGTCTCGTTACAAAGAAAGGAATCAGACGTTCGGAGAACCTCCAGAAGTCTATGTGTCTTGCGATGAGATAGTTTTCGTGACACCCATATGTGTTGCCTGCCGAGTCAGTATTATTTTTATATATGAAGATGTCGCCGGCTATACCATCCTCCAGCATCTTTTTCTCTGCTATCCTGAGGGATGTTTCAAGTATCCTCTCGCCGGCTTTATCATATATTACAAGGTCAACAACATTATTACACTCAGGGGTGGCGTATTCCGGGTGACACCCTGTATCCTGATAAAATCTTGCACCATTTGTAAGAAATGCATTCGAGGACCAGCTATTTGAAATTATTCCTTCGAACAGGTAGCCCAGAATCCTCTCAAGCGGGATACTATTCCTGTCCCGGGAGGAGAATATCAGACCATATTCATTTTCTATGCCGTAGATCCTGTTATGCATTGCTGATTGTCCCTGCGAGACTGACAGAGTCAGTAATCGCATTTGGTTTAATTACTATTCATTGAGCGCCTGTAGCTGCTCTATTCTTATCCTCCTGAACTTCCTGCCATTCCTCTTCCTGTCCAGAACAGCTACTTCAAGGTTCTCTAATGCCAGCTTCTGATTTATCGTTGTTTCAAGGGCATCAATGGAAAGCTTTAAAACCTCCTTCAGTGAAAGGTCATTCTTATATCTTTCCTTTAAATAGATTTTAACTGCATCTGCCTTGCCACCTATTACAGTGTATCCCTTTTCATCATAAATACTCCCATCGTAAGATATCCTGTAGATCTCATTGGCATCAGATGAGTCATGAACTTCAGCTACAAGTATTTCCACTTCAAGGGGTTTAATCTCCTGACTAAACATAGTGCCGAGTGATTGGGAATATGCATTAGCCAAAGACTTTGCAGTCACATCTTCACGACTGTAAGTAAAACCCTTGAT
>MHEI01000038.1:8099-14139 GCA_001805165.1 Nitrospirae bacterium RBG_16_43_11
AACTCACTGTATTTACCGGCGCCTGCAAAGGCAATGCGGTCATAAATCTCAGAGATCTTATTTAACGAGGCGCTGGGGTTGTCTGCAAAAAGAAATATACCATCCTGATATTCCAGGACTATTATAGACCTGCCTTTAGCTATCCCCTTCTGGGCATATTCAGCCTTGTCCTGCATCATCTGCTCAGGTGATACGTAATACGGTAATGGCATGCTTTATTTCTCCTTTGCTATTGCCTTACGCCTGCTGTTTATCAGTTGCCTGTAAGACGCCTCAATCTGTGCCTGTTCGATATCCGTAATCCCACTCTTATTAATAACCTTGACGATGGGGAATATCCCTCTGACCATGTCTGGCCCACCTGTACCAATATCTTCCTCAGCAGCATCATATAATGCCTCTAAGGCTATCATAACCGCCTTATCCTCAGACAGATCGGGTGAATATAATTTTTTAAGAGTAGTCCTTGCATCCTTGCCGCCTGAGCCTGTGGAATGATATTCTGTCTCTTCATACTTGCCGCCTGTAATATCATACTTATAAATGCGCCCTTCTCCTTTATTGACGTCATATCCGGCAAATATGGGGATGACTACCAACCCCTGCATGGCAAGCGGCAGATTTCCCTTTACCATCTGTGACAGCTTATTTGCCTTTCCTTCAGTTGTAAGCTGTACACCCTCAATCTTCTCATAGTGCTCAAGCTCTACCTGAAGAAGTCTTGCCATCTCAATGCAAACACCTGCAGCGCCGGATATTGCAATCGCAGAATAGTCATCACATCTGTATACCTTTTCAATACGGCGTGCAGATACCTGATACCCCTCTGTAGCCATTCTGTCTCCTGCTATTATTACACCATCTTTATATTTCAGTGCAAGGACGGTTGTGCCATGCGGTACATTTGTTAATTTACCTCTTTCTTCCACACTGCGTATACCGCTCTCAAGTTTAAACTGCGTCAGCAAATTCGGATGCTCTGCTACAAGCATGTCATAAAAGCTGGAAGACCACGAGTTCATTCTCCCCCCTTTTGTACATAGTTTTTTACAAACTCTTCTGCATTCTCTTCAAGCACGTCATCAATCTTATCCAGCAGATCGTCTATATCCTCCTTGATCTTCTTTCCCTTTTCAATAACTTCAGGCTTTGCCTCTTCTGTCTTTTCAGTTTTTTCTTTAGACTTTTTTCTTTCCCTTTCCTGAGAACTCATGATTATCCCCCCTTATCCAGCAAGATTTCTTAAGAGATCCTCTGCTGTTTCAGATTCCCTTATGATTTTACCCACAAGATCATCTGTCCCTCTTAGTGGGTTTAACAACGGCACCCTCTTAATAGTAGAGTTACCTATATCAAACAAAACTGATGTCCAACTGGCTGCATATACCTCTTTAGGAAATCTCTTTATAGACGTCCCTCTGAAAAATGCACGTGTATCCTTTG
Source organism: Nitrospirae bacterium RBG_16_43_11 (assembly GCA_001805165.1). Taxonomy (GTDB): domain Bacteria; phylum Nitrospirota; class 9FT-COMBO-42-15; order HDB-SIOI813; family HDB-SIOI813; genus RBG-16-43-11. The sequence goes on from MHEI01000038.1 coordinate 9,543, forward strand.
GAGGAGTCTCCTTTGCTAAAAGGATGGCTCCCTCTGAGACGAATGGTGTTATATATCCATCTCTCAGCAATGTGTAATAAAGTCCCTTATCAGGCCGTATATCGTGATACTGCAGGTCCATCATGGCAAGTCTCGGATTATCCCAGCCAAATCCCTTTTTCTGTGCATAATTATTCAATAACTCATATTTGATCATCCAGTCAATATGAGTGTGTAATTCAAGCGGGACTTTACCGAGTTTTTCCAGTGTATCAGACCAATATGAAAGAATCTCATCAACTATTGGATCTTTTTCCAATTTACTAAAATATTTGTATGCCTCTTCTAAATATGCCTTCTGGATTTCTACCGGTGTATATTCCTTACCATTCGCAAGCCTCACAGTCTTCTTAAGGGTCAGGTCTCGTGATATCGTCTTTATAGCCTCCAGCGGATTTGCGAGGTCCAGACCAGTTATCACGTGATTATTATCTATCATCTGCAGAACCAGGGCAGTAGTGCCCACCTTCATATAAGTGGAAAACTCTGACATATTGGCATCACCTACGATTATATGCAGTCTGCGGAACAACTTAGGATCTGCGTGAGGTTCATCGCGGGTATTAATAATAGGACGTTTGGCCATAGTATTGAGATCAATCAGTGTCTCAAAGAAATCGGCCCTTTGGGAGATCTGATACTCCGCCGGATTAGCCCTGTTATCTGTTCCCACTTTACCCGCTCCCGCATAGATTTGCCTTGTTACAAGAAACGGAGTAAGGCCCTTGACAATCCTTTCAAACGGTGTTGACCGCTTCATTAAATAGTTTTCGTGATAACCATAACTATTACCTTTCCCATCTGTATTATTTTTATACACATAAAGTGTGTCGTCATCTTTTCTCACCCTGTTTGCATTCTCCAGGCACATTTGGACTAACACATCACCTGCCTTTTCATAGGCTGCAATATCTCTTGGATTGGTGCACTCCGGCGTAGAGTATTCAGGGTGAGCACCGTCAACATACAGCCTTCCGCCATTCTCAAGCGGCTTATTCAGGCTGAAATTATCTTCCTGTGACGGTCTTTCTTTTTCCCCCTCTACTATAAATCCCCTCGCATCAACAAGCGGGTCCTCATTCTCATAATCCCATAATATCCTGAGTGACGAAAAAGGACGCAGGTGATTGATAAGAAACAAGGAGGCTGTCACAGGGTCAAAAGTATCCAATTTCTTAGATGTAATACCGTATTCAGTTTCAGTTCCTAATAGCAATTTAATTGGCATATAAATTTGAACCCTTTTTTATAAATAATGTCCTGTCTGCACTGTTTCAATCCGCCTCGCCTCTTTAGTCTTCCCGCTGATAGTCCTGACGTTTATAATCCTCTCATTCTTCCTGCCTGCGATCTTTGCCCAGTCATCCGGATTAGTAGTATTGGGGAGGTCCTCATTCTCTTTAAATTCATCCTGTATTGCCATCAGGATATCCTCTCCCTTAATCCCACCATCGCCTGCAGTAATCATGCGTTTTATGGCATATCTCTTACTTCTTGCAACTATGCCTTCTATCATAGCGCCACTTGCAAAATCTTTAAAATAGAGGATCTCTTTTTCTCCATTAGCATAAGTGACTTCCAGGAATTTATTTTCCTCATCAAGACTGTACATACGGTCAACTGTAATATTGATTAATCTTTCCACGACCTTCTGCGCATCTCCACCCTCCTGTTCGAGTTCAGATTTATGTAATGGAAGATCCGGAGTAAGATATTTAGTAAATATATCTTTTGCAGAATCCATGTCCGGACGGTCTATTCTTATTTTTATATCCAGCCTGCCTGGTCTCAATATGGCAGGATCAATCAGGTCCTGCCTGTTGCTTGCACCAATAACTATCACATTACGGAGACTCTCTACCCCGTCTATTTCTGATAGAAACTGCGGTACTATCGTTGACTCAACATCAGATGATATACCTGTACCGCGTGTCCTGAACAAGGCGTCCATTTCATCGAAGAATACTACTACCGGCATACCCTCTTCTGCCTTATCTTTAGCCTTATTAAAGACCTCACGTATCTGCCGCTCACTCTCACCAACATATTTATTCAATAATTCCGGCCCCTTAACATGGAGGAAATAACTCCTGACACTTCCCCCCCCCCTGGACTCCACCCTCTTTGCAATAGAGTTTGCGACAGCCTTTGCAATTAGTGTCTTTCCACATCCCGGAGGTCCATAAAGGAGAACCCCTTTGGGGGGAAGCAGCCTGTACTCCTTAAATAATTCCGGGTATATCAAGGGGAGCTCTATGGCATCCATAATAACTTCAATCTGTTTCTTCAAGCCGCCTATATCTGAATATCCAACATCGGGAACTTCCTCCAGGCATACCTCTTCTACCTCAGACTTTGGCAATTTCTCCAATAACAGGCCGGAACGGCTATCAAACAGCAGTACATCCCCGACGCTCAACTTAACATCCTGAAGATGCTCAGCAATCTCTGAGACCCTTTCCTCATCACCATGGAGCGTAATTACGGCCCTCTCTTTTGCTAACCTGTCTTTAAGGTGTACGACTTCTCCCTGTCCGTCATAACCGCGTATTTCTATTACATTCAGGGCTTCATTAAGAATAACCTCCTGCCCCTTACGCAGGACTTTAACATCAATGCCCGGACGTGCATTAACCTTCATCTTTCTGCCGGTAACATAAACCGTTAATGTGCCGTCTTCATTCAGATTGGAAAAGACACCATAGCTTGCAGGAGGAGACGTCAACTTCTCGATTTCTTCTCTGAGTACCTGTATCTGCTCTTTTGCCTCCTTGAGGGCTGATGTAAGTTTTTCGTTCTGCTTAAAGGCCTGATCTAACCGGTATCTTGACTCTGTCAGCCTTTGTATCTCATCTTCCATGTTCTTTATATGATTACAGAGGTTTTCAATCTCCTGCTCATATTCAGTCACCTTATTAGCCGAAGCCATGTCTAAAGATTTTTTTGGTGATGATACTCTATAGCTTTTCTTTGACTCAGACATTGTTATCTCCTTTCCTCAGGATGCAGAATAATTCTTATTCTTCAATGAGTTATGTAAATCAAGTCTATCACCTGAAAAGTGTATAGTCAAATTAACTACACCTCAGTTCATCAAGCATATTTACTGCAGCATCATATACTGATTCGGCCTTTAAGATAGCCGATATAACTGCCACTCCATGTGCACCTTCTTTCATAACACTATTTACCCTCTCAATGCTGATGCCTCCGATTGCAAAAACCGGAATCTTAACCTTCCTGCAAACATCTGCTAATGTTGTTAATCCGACCGGTGATCCATATCTCAATTTACTTTCTGTTTCAAAAATCGGGCCAACTGTGATAAAGTCCGCTCCTCCCGCTTCTGCATCCATTGCCTCTTTCAGGCTGTGAGTAGATACCCCGATTATAAATCTGTCTCCTGAAGTCTCTCTTGCCAATTTTACCGGCATGCTGTTTTGTCCCAGGTGAACGCCATCGGCCTGAATAGCCATCGCCACGTCTATCCTATCATTAATAAAGAGTTTTACTGACTCTATATGGGTCAAATGTCTCAGCCTTTCTCCAATCTTTAGTAGTTCCTTAGCGGTAATATTCTTGCCGCGAAGCTGTATTGCTTTTACTCCCCCATCTATCGCCAGCTTGACAGATGAAGGCATATCTTCCTTAATCTGTTCAACATCTGCAATAAGATACAGACTGAAATCCACACTATTCAATCATACCCTCAAGCGGACTACTCGCAGAAGCATAGAGTTTTTTGGGTATCCTGCCTGCCAAATACGCCAATCTTCCGGCATCAACTGCCATTTTCATGGCATACGCCATCTTTATCGGATCCTTTGCACATGCTATTGCTGTATTCATCAGGATTGCATCACAACCAAGCTCCATTGCAATAGCAGCATCTGAGGCTGTACCAACTCCGGCATCTACAATAACCGGCACTGAGGCGCTCTCCAGGATGATCCTTATGTTATACGGATTCCTGATACCTAACCCTGAGCCTATCGGAGCTGCAAGGGGCATAATTGCATGACACCCTGCATCCTGTAACTTCTTTGCCATGATCGGGTCATCATTTGTATATGGCAGCACTATGAAGCCATCTTTCACAAGAATCTTTGCCGCCTCTAACAGCGCCTCATTGTCAGGCAGAAGAGTCTTTTCATCACCGATGACTTCTAATTTCACCATGTCAGAAACACCTGCAGCACGGGCAAGGTTCGCTGTCCGTATAGCATCCTTTGCCGTATAACAGCCTGCAGTATTTGGAAGTATAATGTATTTTTTAGGATCAATGTAATCAAAGAGCCCCTCTTTTGAGCGGTCAGTAATATTGATCCTCCTAACAGCCACAGTAACCACATGTGCACCGGACGCCTCAATAGCCGTTTTCGTCTCTGCAAAATCCTTATACTTTCCGGTACCCACCCACAAACGAGATCTTATCTCTCTGCCGGCAACTTTCAGGATGTCATTCATAGTCCCCCTCCCACAAATGTAATAATTTCCAATGTGTCATTCTCTTTCAGCACAGTGTTATCAAAGTTGGTTTTACTGACTATCTCCAGGT
>MHEI01000038.1:14217-15052 GCA_001805165.1 Nitrospirae bacterium RBG_16_43_11
TTCCATTTACAGTGACATTCATTTTCATAACTCCTGATATTCACTTGAACCCTTAAAATAAAAAAGCCGTACTCCAAACAGGGAAGTACGGCTCCATCGCTCTACTTCCCTACGCTGGCATTATCCAGCTCAGGTTCAAGGGGTTATCCCTGCCTCTCACATTCCATAGAATCAAACCATTGGTTAATCGATCCACATCCCTATTACCAACTAACCATTAGCTTGTTTGCTCTGGCGTAAGACAAGAGATTCTCAGCCTCTGTCGGCTCCCCCAGTAGAAACTTCTTATTTATGAAAATATCATAACAGCGCTATTGTACAATTGTCAACCCTGCGGCGCACTTGAGATATGATAGATACTTACAAAATCTCTATTGACACAAAAATCTCCTCCTGCTATTTTGTTCTCAGGAAAGCAACTTCTCAATTGTCATTATAAGAGCTCAAACGTCGTGGAATTTGAATAAAATGACATCTTCCCCAAATCCGACACCATCCAGGATAAACACAAACAGGCCAAAGATACTTATAATTGATGATGATGAGTCACTCCGCTCTCAGATGAGATGGGCACTATCCAACGACTACGAAATATTAGAAGCTGAAGATCGTGAAACAGCGATGGCTGCTGTCATTTCCGAACATCCACGAGTTGTTATGCTTGATCTTGGACTTCCACCAAAACCCCGGGAAGCGGAAGAGGGTCTGCGGACTCTGAAAGAAATTCTTTCGTTTGATTCCTCCATTAAAGTAGTTATTGTCAGTGGTAACACAGAAAGGGAAAATGCAATAGAGGCGATTGGTATGGGGGCTATTGATTTCTTTACAAAGCCTC
>MHEI01000038.1:15058-15989 GCA_001805165.1 Nitrospirae bacterium RBG_16_43_11
TGGAAGAGGTTCGTGTTGTTGTAAAGCGGGCCTTCCAGGTAGATGAACTCGAAAGAGAGAATATGGTCAGCCGCTACAATACTAATACCAGGACAGAGGGAATGGAAGGTATCATAGGCCAGAGTAATGAAATGAAACATGTATTTCAGGTTATCAGAAAGGTAGCCAAAGTGGATATACCTGTACTAATTCTTGGTGAATCCGGAACAGGAAAAGAGCTTGCCGCAAGGGCGATACACAGGTTGAGTCACCGGCAGAAAGGACCATTTATAGTCATAAACTGCGGGGCTATTCCGGAGACACTCCTGGAAAGCGAACTTTTTGGTTATGAAAAGGGCGCATTTACAGGGGCAGACAGCCTTCGGAAGGGAAGGATTGAATACGCTGATGGCGGCACACTTTTTTTAGACGAGATAGGGGAGTTGAGTCTGTCGCTGCAGGTTAAACTCCTTAGATTCCTCCAGGAACATGTAATAGAACGGGTAGGCGGGAGAAAAGAAATCTCAGTTGATGTCAGAGTAATCGCAGCCACTAACAGGAATATCGTCAATGAGGTAGAAAACGGTAACTTCAGAAATGACTTATTCTTCCGGCTTGGGGTTGTTACTTGTTACATGCCCCCACTTCGAGAGAGAGATGATGACGTATACCTTCTTGCCAGGACCTTTCTGGAAAGGTATTCCCATGAATTAGGGAAAAAGATTAAAGGGTTTCAGGTGGAAACACTACAATCTATTGCAGAAAGTCCCTGGCCTGGTAATATCCGGGAGCTTGAAAACCGGGTCAAGAGGGCCGTAGTTATGACAGAAGGGGATTGGATAACACCACTGGATTTAAATTTAACGACTCCCGTTCACGCTCAGAAACTCCCCTGCAACCTGCGCGATGCACGTGAATCAATAGAAAAACAGATGATATTTCACTCTTTACA
>MHEI01000039.1 GCA_001805165.1 Nitrospirae bacterium RBG_16_43_11
CATAGGGATAAAACGAACACTCGGGTCTATGGTCTTCCGATTAAACCCTGCTGTGTCCAGGGCAGGATAAGCATCGTTTTCACAGACCAGGCATATAATCCTGAACTCCTCCTCCGGGACATCGACAGACTTGATCATTGACCCTATAATGTCAACACTGTAGTCTTTGAATGATACTATCCTTTCAGGACATGCACCCATACAGGTACCGCACCTTCTGCACCTGTTGAGCATATATGTGGGAATACCTTTAGCATCTTCTTCAATGGCACCAAAGGGACATTCCTCTGTACACCGCTTGCAGGCAGTACACCTGAGGAGTTGCGGGTCAGGGAAAGTCAGATCCCACGCCCTTGGATGGACTGCCATACCCTTTGCCACATGGTCAATACATTGTATGGCTTTAAAGGCAGCACCTGCTGCATCTTCCTGAGCCTCGGTCATATTCATCGGTTGTCTGACAGGGCCAGCAGCATAAACCCCGGTTCTCCTTGTTTCATACTGGAAACAGATGAAGTTAGAATCTGCAAATCCACATGCCCCTTCAAGGGATGGAAGTTCAGGTCCCTGTCTATAAGCAAGATTTAATAAAAATTCAGGTTTTGGAGTCGATTCCAAATATGCCTTCTTGGCATCATCACCTTTTGTAGCAGCCAGAGTTAGTCCATCAAGATACTCCTGCGGCGCTCGCGTGGTAGGCACCATTCCCGTTGCAAGGACAACGAGATCAGCCTCGACCTTTATCTTTTCACCTAAAAAGGTTTTCTCCATTTCAACATAAAGATTGCCGTTCCCTGCATCTGAGACACCTGTAACTTCACCCTTTGTCAGCATAACCCCGGGGTCATTCTGGGCCTCTCTGTAAAATGCTTCAAGCCTTCCGGGAGTTCTGATGTCCTTGTATAGTATCATGGCCAAAGCTTCAGAGTTCTGTCGTACATACTTTGCCTGTTTCAGTGATGTTGCACAACACATGGAAGAACAATACGGAAGATGATCCGGATCTCTCTGACCGGCACACTGAATAAAGGCTACCTTTGCCACGTCTTTTCCGTCAGATGGCCTTGAAATAACACCTTTTCTTGCAATCTCTTCAAATTCAATATTCGTCACAACATTTTTAAACTTCCCATATCCAAGATGGCCAAGCTTTGTTGCATCATAAGGCACCCAGCCAGTAGCCATTACTATCGCCCCTATCTTAACAGTCTCGGAACTCCCGTTCGTTGATATTGTCACGTCATACAAACCGGGCTGTCCTTCTGTTTTTGCAACCTTTGCCGATTTATATACTTTGACATTCGGATGACTTTCAACTTCTTTTATGACCTTATCGATATCTGTATCAACGATTATCGGTTCCTTGAAATCCCTTGTTGGAATCTTTTTGTACAATTTATTCGCAAACCCCCCGAGTTGAGGCTCCTTTTCAACAAGGACGACCTGGTATCCTGCCTTAGCTGCTTCAAGGGCTGCTGTCATCCCGGTGATGCCACCACCAACCACTAATATAGTGCTGCTGAGATTCTCGAGGATTGCGGGTTCCGGCAGATCACCTTTCTGCGCTTTAATAACACTCATGAGGACATAATCTTCTGCTAAGCTCTGCGTGTCATCTGTCTTCGGCGGTTGCATCCACGCAACAAATTCCCTTATGTTGGCTCTCTCTGTAATACATCCTGAAAAATCAAATTCATCGTATTTAACGCGGGGAGAACATGCCGCTATTACGATAGTGTTAATACCGTCCTTTTTAATATCATTTCTTATTAATTGAAGTCCTTCCGGACTGCACATGATATCGTGAGTCTTTATATTTTCTTCCTTGACAGGTCCGGTCTTTGCAGCCTTTGCAAGTTTTTCTATATCAACAGAATCCCCAATCCCACATCCTTTACAGATATATACACCGTATTTCTTTTCCATCCCTACCTCCTACTCACACTCTGGATGCTCTTAATGGCAGCTCCAGTTGCATCCTGAACTGACCTTGCAACATCAACAGGGCTTTTCATTGTTCCCACTGCATATATTCCCTTCTTCAGGGCAGCATCATCTACCAGCCCATCAGGTGTATACAGAATATCCATTCCGATTTTTGACATCTTTGTAGATACCTCCATCCCCGTTGCGAGCACAACCATGTCGAATTTGGCTTTGATTTTACTTCCAGCATAGATATCTTCCACTTCAACAATGACATCATTCGTTCCTGGTTCTTCAGTAAGCCCTGCAACCTTTCCCTTTGTAAAGATTACGTTGGGATCGTCCTTTATTTTCCAGTAAAATCTTTGCTCATACAGCCCGGGGGTTCTGATATCTATATAGTATATTTGCATTTTTGCATCAGGATACTGCTCTTTTATATACATGGCATGTTTCAATGTGGCTAAGCAACAGATATACGAACAATAGGGCAGATGGTTTTCATCCCTCGATCCGGCACACTGGACAAAGGCAATGTTTTTTATTTCTTTCCCGTCTGAAGGTCTGACAATCTTCCCTTTCGTTGGTCCGTCAGTTGATGCAAGCCTTTCCATCATCATATTGGTGATGACATTTTTTATCTTACCGGAACCCAGAATGTCCAACTTTCCCATATCATAAGGATTCCAGCCTGCTGCCAAAACTACTGCTCCCACCTTCAGGTTTATTTTCTCAGGTTTCATATCGAGGTCAACCGCATTATACTTGCATGCATCAAAGCATGCTCTCATGCAGTCCTTCGAACAGTGCCCACTATCAATAACATACTGAAAGGGGAATGCTTGTGCAAAGGGCAGATACGCAGCCTTTGTCTTATCCATACCGAAGTTAAACTCATTGTCTCTGTAAGACGGACACGCCTGAGCACAGGCATCACAGCCGACACACTTATCATTTACATACCTTGGATTCAACTTCACTGTTACATCAAAATTGCCTTCTTCACCCTTAATATTCTCGACCTCTGCAAGGGTATAAAACGTAATTCTGGGATTGTTTTTTATTCTCTTAAACTGTATCTCGAGGCCACAGTTCGGGGGGCAGAGTTTCCAGAAGTATTTGTTAATCTGTGCCACTCTCCCACCAAGATAGGGATTCTTTTCAACAAGAACTGTCTCAATCCCTGCCTCTGCAATCTCGATTGCGGCAGTAAGTCCGCTCATACCTCCACCGACAACAAGAACCTTCTTATTCTCCGCCATGGTTACCCTCCTTAAAGCAGTACGTCACAAAGAGGTAGTTATAATTTCTATAACTATCTCTTTTTAACTTACTGATTGAACGGGGAGTATTATAGCACACATGTCAAGAAAATTCTTTTCAAGACCCTAAAAAGAAAAGGGAGGGCTAAGCCCTCCCTTTTTTCACATAATCTACGGGTAAATCTGGACATAGGGAACTTTCTTGAATTCCCAGGTGTTGGTCGCAGCGTTGTACTTGGAGTTTGTGAAGCATTTCCAGTTGGCGTCATCGATCTTGTTGAAGTCACCTCTGTAGTAATAGCCAGGATACCTGGATTCTTCTCTAAAGAGGATGTGTCGTGCATGTGCCTCAACAGACAGAATCCTGTGATAATTCTCATTGCATCTCAGAAGTTCATGGAGGTTGGCTGCTGCCATTTTGCCAGCATCCTCTTTGAGCAATTCGAGCTTCTTGAGACCCTCATCGAGCATGGTCTTTGATGTCATATACCAGGTACTGCAACCGCCGAAGTATTCGTCGGAGATTTTCATAAGCCTCGCCTGGAGTGCTTTTCCACCGATGTAATTAGGGTTAATTGCGGGATCGGTTGTATAGGTTTTATATTTCTCATAGATCTCGAAGGGAAGATAGATCTCAGCTGCGACTTCATCAGCAGACTGTTTCGGTGTTGGCGTGTAAGCCGCGTTGTCGAGGATGTATGCTATTGCAGCCTTTGCTGCCTGCCTTCCTTCTGCATGAGAACCAGATGAGAATTTATGGCCTGATGCGCCGACAACGTCACCTGCCATGAAAAGGCCTGGGACTGTAGACATCCTGTTGTAACCCCATGACCATTCAGCCGGTGCACCGGCTATATCGCCAGGGCCGCTTACCCAGAAGCCCGCGCAGCCGGCGTGTGAACCTAAGAGATACGGCTCTGTCGGCATAATCTCGGAAGGGACCTTATCGGGCTCAGTATTAGTCGCTGCCCAGAGGGATGCCTGTCCGATGGCCATGTCGAGGAAGTCTTCCCATGCCTCTGCTTCAAGGTGCTTGACCTGCTTGGCACCTTCTTTTTCACCGAGCTTCTCTTTCATGGTCTTGGAGATTATTTCCAGCGCTGCAGGGGTCTGCATAAGGATCGGTCCTCTCCCATCTTTCATAGCCCTCATCATCAGGTGGTTTCTGATGGCAGTACCAAGACCCTTTGCATAGTCTCCATATCTGGCAACTGCATCATCAAAATACTCCTTATCAGCACAGTAGTCATTACCATAGCTATCTGTTGCTTTCGCTTTGAAGAAGAGAAACCATGCACCGACAGGTCCATAACCGTCTTTGAACCTTGCAGGCACGAACCTGTTCTCCATCAGGGTCAGCTCAGCACCGGCCAGAAGCCCAAAGGCATAACCTGAACCAGCGCTCATAACAGGATACCATGTCCTGCCCATACCTTCACCAACTGACCTCGGCCTGAAGACATTAACTGCTCCGGCAGTAGCGTTGAGTATGGCCTTTGCCTTGAAGACATATATCTTGTTTTCCCTTACGCTGAAGCCTGCTGCTCCTGCTACGTTTTTCCCGTTTGCATCCATAAGAGGTTTTGTGATCAATACCCTTTCGTAATGGTTCTGTGCCATACCGGTTGCAGTTCTATTGGTCTCGAGGGCCTTCTTTGCTGCCTCTGAAACGATCACCTTATAAGACTCACCATTGATCATGATCTGCCATTTACCGGTTCTTACCGGTGGGCCGCCGTCCTTAAGAGCTTTTTTCCCGGCTGCTCTCGCCTGATGACCGTCCATTGAGAAACCGTCATCGCCTTTTTTCCAGATGGGGAGTCCCCACTCCTCGAAAAGATGGACAGAATCGTCAACGTGTCTGCCGAGGTCAAATACGAGGTCTTCCCTGATGATGCCCATCAGGTCATTCCTGACGTATTTAACGTAATCAACAATCTTATTCTCACCGACATAGGTGTTGATAGCTGAGAGACCCATTGCAACCGCGCCGCTTCTGTCGGTTGCAGCCTTATCAACCAGGACGACCTTCAGTTTTTTCGGGTTTGCCCAGGCGCATCCTTCAACTGCAGCGCCACAGCCTGCCATACCACCACCCATGATCAGAAGATCGCACTCTACCTCAGTCACTTCAGGTTTTTGACAATAGGAAAATGTACAGGTTTCTTTTTCCATATATAATCACCTCCTTTTATTTATTCTTTTCTTGCCGGGACATTAAAGAAACCGGATCCCTTAATCGTTGCATAATCCGGTGCTGGTTTTCCGGCATACGGATCAACAGAACCCTCTACAGTGGTTCTGATGGGGAATTTGAACCTCTTGGTTAATCCACTTCTGAACTTGATTGTCCACATGATGTCCTCTGTTCCTCTCAGTGGGATCGTGCTTGATCCAAGGGGAACAAAGTCAGAGTAACCCCTCACCTCGATTGCCTGCTGAGGGCAGATCTTTACGCAGTTAAAGCACTCCCAGCACTGCTCAGGCTCCTGATTGAATGCTTTCATCTTTTCCCTGTCGAGTGCCATTAAATCATGGGGGCAGATATACTGACATGCAGTCTTATCCTGAGCTTTACAACCATCACATTTTTCAGTAATTACAAAACTTGGCATTTTAACACCTCCTTTTTATTTGATAGTTTAGAACGAACGTGTAATAACCGAAACGATATAATCTTTCCACCTCCTTTCGTTGTTTATTTCTCCGCAACTTTAATAAACTCATCCATGACATTCAATGACTTGTTTTTCACAACAAGATCAAATATCTGATCTTTTGTTTTTCTGGGTAAATTCTCAATGCTTCTTGTTGTAGCAGCATCATATTTGGCCATTGTGAATAATTTCAGGATTTTAT
>MHEI01000040.1 GCA_001805165.1 Nitrospirae bacterium RBG_16_43_11
TTTTTGCTCTGTCATCCTGAGGAGTGTCGAATAACGATCTGCCACAGGACCGATAACAACGCCGTAAGAGATTATAGCAATTGCCCCGATTGCGCCAAAAATTAAGATAGCCCTTTCCCGCCCGTTCAATCGCGAATTGATTTTATTTATATACTGGACTATTTTTGTCATAATTTTACATATCAATTATTATTCTGAACTTAACCTTCTTTTGATCTGCAGACAGCTTTGCATCTGAGACGTCCACCTTCTTGAAAAAGCCTACAGACTCAAATTCCTTTTTTATCTTTTCAACAGACTCAAAGCTGTCAGTCTCTCCCTGAACCCTGAGCTTACTCTTGTCAATCATAATATCATCAACACTAACCTGCATATCCTTTGGTACCTTATCTGATAATATGTTCAGTATATCAAGAGAGGTAATTACACCTTTTGTCCCGCCTCCAAGAGCTTCAACTTTCTTTCGCATTTCCTCAACAGAGCTCTTAAATTGCTGGTTCTCATCCACTATGTTCTTAGTCTCCGGAAATGTCTCCATGAAGACCTTACGCATCTCCGCCTTTATTGCATTGTATTTTTCTTCCCGGTAATGGACGTTATAATAGAAATCTGCGAAGCCAAGGATTGCAACGGTGATAATGGCGGCAATAATATAAATAGTTCTGCCTACATTAACATTGGTTTCTTTCCTGCTGATCTGTTCACCCTTTTTGAAATTAATACCGGTACTTTGTTTTCTGCGGGTACCGCACAGTGCCAGTCCAATGCCGGTAGAAAGGGTAAATCCTGCATCTTCAGGTACCTGCAGTTTCTGCAGAAACTCGCCTGGTATGCTGAATGTTTCAACGTCCATATGCAGTTCTAAAGAAAGAAACTTGTCCAGATTGCGAAGCCTTGCCCCTCCCCCTGATATATACAGCTTTGATACCTCATCATCATTATTGATCTCATAAGAGTGCAGGCTTCGCAGAAGTTCGGTGATTAGGGGGGAAAGCCCCTTCTTTATTGCAGACGATATAACCTCCGTGTCATCCCGAACTTGTTTCGGGATCTCCTGATCCGGCATCGTTTGAGATCCTGAAATAAATTCAGGATGACGTACTGATGTGAGTCCCTCGTTCATTAGGGATTTCTCTGAAATGACACGTGACAGATTTATCTCAGACGACAGCTTTCTCCCTTCAGCCTCCTCCATACTGCCGCCGCATGCATCCTTTATTGCTGCTGTGACACTATCCCCGCCCCTTACAAATGTCCTCACAAGGGCAGGTTTGCCTTTTGCTACTATACACAGATTGCTTCTCTCTGCACCGATATCAAGGAGCGCCACCGTATCTTCTGTCTTGTACCACTGCATAAATGCATGATAGAAGGCAAGTGATTCAAGCTCAATAACCTTTGTGTCTACAGATGCCTCTTTCAGTGTATCTATATGACCCTGCAGTGTCTGCTTTTTAATAAGGGCAACGCACACAGATGAACCGCCGTTTGGTTTTGCGCCATTCCCTTTTGACAGGATGAACTGGTCTATGACCATATCCTCAAGGTGGAAAGGTATGAGGTTTTCAACTTCATTCGGCACCACCCTGCTGATCTTTGATTCATCAGAGAATGGGATCTGCAGATAGTGGACGGATACGTTATTGCCTGCTACAGAACTTACGACGATATCAGGATTGAGGTGTCCTTCCTGAAAGATTGACCTGATGAGACCCTGGACATCTCCCCTGACATCTCCCCTGACATCTCCATTGATAAGGCGTTTTTCAATAAACCATACCGGCTCAACCTTTCCAAATCCTTCTTTGACCAATACGGCCTTTATTGAGTAACTGCCTATGTCTAAGCCTAATATTTTACGGGACATAATTTTTTAACAGGGTCCGGGCCTTAAGCCCTGATATCATCATTAAAACTGCTATGATAACCATTTCGCTCAACGAAAGCTTAAGCATAAGCCAACTTATTATTATAGCAGGAATTAAAAATAACTTCACTATCACTTTTAATACCGGGCTGTCTGATATAATCTCTGCTATCGGCGGGCTGTTGCTGTAATATAAAGACACAATCCATCTGCCCGACGGATTTGTAAGCAGGTATAGATCGCGGAACTCCCTCAGCAGACCAACGTATGGGTGCAGGGGGGAGCCAAAAGCAGCGGTTGCGATGAAGCACCTTGAATCATCTTTTGTCGTAATGTTTGTTATTGCGCAGCCTCTTGGAGTCCCTGGGGTCATAGTTGCCGGACTTACAGCAGACAGGAGAGCGCTTGCCGCATGTGTCAGAAGAGATGCGTAAATAGTATTACCGGCTACTGTACCAGTTAATACAGCAAGACCATTCCCGTTAATATTAATATATGGAGAATTGTCTGCCCAATTAGTTCCATTTTGAAGTACCTGCCTGTTGTTGTCATCCATCATCATAAGGTAATACTGCTGTTTGCTGTTAATCCCATTATCTCCTGTTACAAGTAATGTGACTTCAGGTTTAATATCAACTGAAGCTATATTCCCAGCGTATGTAGTGCTATAGGATGCTGTCAGATCAAAAGACCCTTCGGTTGTATCTGAATAGTTTACAGGGATTACCACAACTCTGTTGTATGGTCCGCTGGAGCCAAAGCCAGCGATAATGACTGAACCGTTATTATTTCCATTCAATAACATTTCAGTTACATCATATCCACCGGAAGTTTTTAACCCAATTACCATGACACTGATATTCCCTCCTCCGTCAAAGTCTACATTAAGATAGCCTGTTGCCTGAGGTGAAGAAAATGAGAAGTATCTGGCTGAGAGAGGAGATAATGAGACATTAGCATATGCAGCTGACGAAGAGAAATCAGTGTTAATACCCGAGTACGCTACTTCAATGGGGCCTAAGTTCGGGTCGTTATTTACAGATTGCCATGACTGATACCAGTAGGCATCCTCATAGGTCATGGTTACATTTGCAACTCTAAGCTCCTTGAGTTCTTCCTCAAGTGTTGTTCCTCTGTCTGTCAGCGCCTCAATGACTGCTGATAAGGCAGATACATAGGGTGTTCCAGCTTTAATCTTATTCCAGACATCGTATACGAACTCAGAGCCATATTTGTCTGTCATATGCTTTATCCAGATGGTTGTGCCATAAGGAAACAACGTGTGGGCATTACTTCCGGTGCAGTCGTAAGTGTTCAGCGGCAACTGGGGGTGTTGAAACCAGTAGTCTATATAGTTTATATAGTCATTAACGTCAGGATATATATAGTCTTCCATCCAGGTGGAAGATGCCTCCATCCACCAGCCATTGGTACAGATGTCTGCTGTTATCTGAAACTGGATGGTGTGAAAGAATTCATGTGCAGCCACAACCTTCATAGCGCCGATTACATCACCCTCAGGGTCACTATTTGGCGGGAAGTATAGGGAGAAATCGTTTTCAAAGAGCATATAGACCATAGATGCAGGGTCATCCTCATCAATCTGAGTGTATCCATATGCATTAAGATCCGCTAAATATACATCAAGCAGGCAGTCTCCGCCTTCTGTTCCGTCAGACGGAGGGGCGTCATAACCCATTAGCTCTATTTCATTCGTCCACACGTTATCGAGGATTCTTGCAAACCGCTCAACATAATCAGGCACCCCGTCTCCGTTAACGTCGAATGAAGGGACAGCATCGCCATATTTATTATCAGTTGTAAAGTGGACCCTGAAGCGTCCCTGAGGACTTGCATGACTCTGAAGTGTTATTCCGCTGCCATATAGATCAGTAATGGTAGCGACCCTGCCCCTTGCCAATATCCTCTCATTTTCACTTGACAGGAGATGTTTATTTAACCTGGCTTCCATTAGAACAGCGGTAGCAGATTTAATTATACCGTTTGACCTGTACATGGCAGGCAGGGATTCCGGTCTTAATACGGCACTAACCTTATAATTGAGCGCCTCACTATGCTTAATCTCACCATTCCTGTATGCCCTCTCAATAAGGTCAATGCTGTTAAATTGCCGCGCCGCGGCATGAACAGGAGAGAGGGACGGTAAAATCAGGATAACAAACAGCAGGTATGAAAAAATTTTTCTTGTTAGCATGGTATAGTTCATCCGAAAATAAAGCATCCTTGTCATTCCAGCCCCATGTCATTCTGAACTTGTTTCAGAATCTCCTAACCCGGCAACGTTTGAGATCCTGAAATAAATTCAGGATGACAGTTGTTAAGTTGCTTGGCCATTTTCGTTCCCCTTTGTGAGCCCTGGCTCATGACGGTTCACCAGAAAACACCTTCCTGATTATTTTCACCATCCTCAATCAACAAGGACAATCCCTGACCGCATATTTCGTATAACGGTCTTCCCCCCTGTTATCTCAACAACCGGTTTCTCCCTGGATCCTTCTGCATGAAGCACGTACAGTCCCGCAGGAACCTCAAAAATAAAGTGCCCGTCCTGATTACTCTTTGTTTCTGTAATGACCCCATCTTTTTCTAACCATACGCGTTTTTCCCTCCCGAAGCTGTTAATACCGCTTTGGAAGCTTATCTTACCACCCCTTATTGGTTGATATATAACTCCTGCAATATAACCATTCTCCTTTGACGGTGAAATTTTCATAGTGACCGGATAATCCGCCTTAACCTCTTCCCTTTTTTTAAAGTTAACAATTGTCGGGACATAGCCGTCTTTTGTAATAAAAAGGACTGCATGGAGGTCAGCAGAGACAGGCAATTGCAATATATTATACACCCCGTTATTGTCAATCTTTATATTTCGGAGTGAAAAGCCGTCAAATATGCTGATTTCAGCACTTACTATCGGGATATCATCTGAACCTTTAATGACACCGGAGATTGCATCTGCATATATTGGTAAGGTATTATCCCCGACAGATTGGGCATTCATTCCACTGAAGTCACTTTGACCACCTGCATTGGCTGTAATGACAAAATATACTGCATAGATCAGTATTATCAGCAGCGTAATCAGTCCCCCTATCCATTTATTCTTCACTCGAAAATCACCCTTCAAATCCCCCCTT
>MHEI01000041.1:0-258 GCA_001805165.1 Nitrospirae bacterium RBG_16_43_11
CAGGTTCGCCCTTGTCAACCATTATATGCACAGAAGAACCGACTATACTTGTTTTAATGTGTGCTGCTGAATTACCTTCAGCGTGATGATACCCGCTCTCTAATGGAATCAACTCATCAAGTTTATCAATAAAATCTCTCATAACGTCCGGATCCGCCCCCTCATTAATTGTTATTCCTGCTGTTGTATGTGGAACAAATATTGTGCATATACCTTCCCTTACGCCAAGATCATTAATCACCCGTCTGACCTCTGGGG
>MHEI01000041.1:283-5957 GCA_001805165.1 Nitrospirae bacterium RBG_16_43_11
TTTTGATTTTATTGCAAGAAATTTAATCATAAAGGCACGGCAGATAATTTGTCAAGAATTATTTTAAGAAAAGAATTATTACTTCTTCCACCGCAGGTTCGGCTTTTTTACAGCAAGGGCCTCGTCAAGCCGTCTAACGACCGTAGTATGCGGGGCGTTCTTTACTATCTCAGGATTAGTCTCAACTTCCTTTGCGATTGCAATCATCGCATCGCAGAATGAGTCAAGAGTCTCCTTTGGCTCTGTTTCAGTAGGCTCTATCATAATAGCCTCTTCTACAATGAGGGGAAAGTTTACAGTGGGAGGATGGAATCCATAGTCCTGGAGCCGCTTTGCAATATCCCATGAATGGACACCTTTCGCCTTCTGATATTTCGCGGAAAAGACGCACTCATGCATGCACGGAACATTATTGGGTATGTAATAATAATCCTGTAAACGCTTCTTTATATAATTCGCATTCAGCACTGCATTCTCGCTGACTTCTCTTAATCCCTTAGCGCCCATCTTTTTAATATATGTATACGCCCTGACAAGGACACCGAAGTTTCCATAGAAAGCATGAACACTGCCAACGCTCTTTGGCCTGTTATAGTCTAAGTAGTATCTGTCACCGTCTTTTTCTACTGTCGGGACAGGGATAAAAGGGGTTAGTTTCTCAGAAACACCAATAGGGCCGGCGCCCGGACCACCGCCTCCGTGAGGAGTTGAGAATGTCTTGTGGAGATTGAAATGGACTACGTCGAAACCCATGTCACCCGGTCTTACTATGCCCAGTAATGCATTGAGATTCGCACCGTCCATGTACATAAAAGCACCGGCGTCATGAGCTAACCTTGAGATTTCTGCTATATCCTTTTCAAAGAGCCCCAGTGTATTCGGATTAGTCAGCATAACTGCTGCAGTCTCTGTATCCAGGACTTTCTTTAACTCTTCTACATCTACAAGCCCTTCCTTGGACGATTTTATTACGACTGCCTCATAACCAACGAGCGCCGCACTTGCCGGGTTTGTCCCGTGGGCAGAATCAGGGATTATAACCTTATGCCTTGGATTCCCATGAGCCTCATGATAAGCCCGTATTACAAGCAGACCGGTGAGCTCACCGTGAGCGCCGGCAACAGGCTGTAAAGAGACTCTATCAACACCACCTATCTCTTTGAGGAATCCCTCCAGCTCGTACATCATCCTCAGCGCCCCCTGCGACAACTGTTCGGGTTGAAGTGGATGTGCATTCATAAGACCCGGGGTCTTTGCTGCCTCTTCATTTACCTTTGGGTTGTATTTCATTGTACAGGAACCAAGTGGATAGAAGCCGAGGTCAACTCCGTAGTTTAACCTTGAGAGATTGGTGAAATGTCGTATCAGCTCTATTTCACTCACTTCAGGTAAGTTAAGTGGTGTGTCCTTAATCAATTCTTTTGGAAGCAAACCCTGCAGTTCCACTTCCGGCACATCCAGCGCAGGCAGGGAATATGCCTTGCGTCCCGGTGCGCCTTTTTTGAATATGAGTTGTTCTGACATCATTGTCCCTATTTTCTTAATACTGCAATTAATCTGTCTATCTCTTCGCGTGTCCGTTTCTCTGTTACACAGAACAGGAGATGATTTTCAAGTTCCGGATAATAAGCCCCCAAATCAAGCCCGCCCAGTATCTTTTCTGAAATTAATTTTTCCTGAATCTTTTTCGGAGACACCGGGGTCTTTACCACAAACTCCTTGAATACCGGTGATGTAAATGGTATGGAATATCCCTTGAGTTCACCAATGCGCTGTTTAGCATAGGCGGTCTTCTGAACACACAGGTTCGCAACATCCCTGAGTCCCTGCTTTCCCATGGCCGCCATATATACAGTAGCAGTCAGTGCGACAAGCGCCTCATTGGTGCATATATTAGACGTAGCCCTCTCTCTCTTTATGTGCTGCTCTCTTGTCTGGAACGTCAGACAATAGCCGCTCTTTCCTTCTGCATCTACTGTTGCCCCTACTATCCTGCCGGGCATTTTACGTACCTGTTCCATCTTCGTCGCAAAGAAACCGAGATAAGGCCCTCCATAATTTAGTGGTATCCCCAAAGGCTGTCCCTCACCAACCACAATGTCAGCGCCAAGTTCACCAGGAGACTTCAATAAACCAAGGGCTATAGGATCGGTCACTATGACAGCAAGTGCACCAGACCTATGGGCCAATTCTATAATAGTCTTGATATCCTCGACACAGCCAAAGAAATTAGGATATTGTATAACAACTACCGCTGTCTTATCTGAAATCGCCCGCGAAAGTCTTTCAATATCAGTTATACCGTTATTCCATTCTATAGTCTTTACAGGCAACTTTATTCCGAACAGATAAGTATTCAGTACCTTACGATATCGCGGGTTTATGGCAGAGGATATAACAATCTCATCCCTTTTGGTAATCCGTGCTGCCATCAGGGCAGCTTCAGCCATTGCAGAGGCGCCGTCATACATGGATGCGTTTGACACCTCCATCCCTGTAAGTTCGCATATCATTGTCTGATATTCATAAATTGTCTGGAGGACACCCTGGCTCATCTCAGCCTGATAAGGTGTGTACGCTGTATAGAACTCTGAACGTGAAACAATATGGGGAACTACACTTGGTATAAAGTGGTCATATGCCCCGCCTCCGAGAAAAGGCACATATTCGCCGGTGTGTGCATTCATGCCTCCGAGCGTACTAACATACTTAAGCAATTCAAACTCAGAAAGTTCATCAGGGATATTCAGGTCTCGTTTGAGTCTTAAGTCAGGAGGTATATTACTGAACAATTCCTCGACAGAAGATACCCCTATAGTGTTGAGCATCTCCTTCTGATCATTAGCTGTATTTGGAATATATTCCATTAGTTCGATAAACTCACTACAGGTAGTTCGACAAGCTCACTACAGGCTACTTCTTCCGCACCTTTTTATAAAATGGGGGCTCCGCAACTACAGCAACAGCGGCCTTCCCGCGTATGTCTATCAAAATCTCTGTTCCGGGCTTTGAGTATTGAGGTAATACAAAACCAAGCCCTATCCCTTTCTTAAGGGTCGGAGAAAAGTTACCGCTGGTAACAACACCGAGGGTCTTTCCGTTTGAGTATATCCTGCAACCATGTCTTGGAACACCCTTCTGCAAGAGTTCAAAACCTACAAGTTTCCTCTCTATCCCCTTTTCCTTCTTTTGCAGGATAGCATCCCGGCCAATGAAGTCTCCCTTCTCAAAGTCAACGGCCTTATCAAGGCTGGCCTCCACAGGTGTCGTCTTATCGTCCATATCATTACCATAGAGGGGATAACCCATCTCCAGTCTCAGTGTATCGCGGCAGCCAAGACCTGCAGGCTTAATCCCATATTCTTCACCCTGCTTCATAATGGAATCCCATATACCTGGAGCAATCATCGCCGGCAAGAAAATCTCATAACCCCTCTCGCCTGTAAAACCTGTCCTCGCAATGTATGCGTCCATTCCTCCAAGTCGTCCTTCTACAAAGTTCTTCAACCTGACAGGAGACAGATCAACATCAGTCAGTTTCTGCAGTATTTCTAATGACTTTGGTCCCTGTATTGCTATCTGGGCGATGCTGTCACCTAAGTCTACTATAGTGACATTCTGAAAATTTGGTGAGTGTGTCTTAATCCAGTTAAGGCACTTATCCCGGTTTGCAGCATTAACACATACGAGGAATGACCCCCTCTTAAGTTTGTATATGATAAGGTCATCTATAACACCACCTTCTTTGTTACAAAAGAGTGTATAGCATGCCTGGCCGGAGCGAAGTGAATCAACATTTGCGGTAGATAGATGCTGAAGAAAGACTTTGGCTCCCTGGCCGTCAACCTGGATCCTTCCCATGTGGGAGACATCAAATAAGCCGGCCGCTGTCCTTACAGCCTTGTGCTCTTCAAGAACGCCCGAGTATGAAATTGGCATCTCCCAACCGGCAAACTCAACAAACTGGGCATTTAGCGCCTTATGCGCTTCGTAAAGTACTGTACGATTCATTATTGTTTAACCTCTTAATAAGGTTTTTTAATATAAACTAATGGAGGATAAATATCAAGAGGATATTCGGCTCGTGATTCGGGAAGGAACCTGGATTTGGAATTTTAGATTGACCTGCATCATTAATACAACTAATATTGTAGAGGTCATATGCTTACATGGAGAAAGAAATGAACTGGTTACAGTTATCATTCACTATTGATATTGAAGACTTAGAACGTGCAGAAGATGCATTGACAAGTGCCGGGGCGCTTGCTGTTACATTGATGAGTCCGGGGCACATGGAAGAATTACCTCCTGAGGGCCGGATAACAGGGCTTTTCCACTCACAAACAGATATTGGATCTACAAGTGCGTTCCTGAGTTCTGAGCTACGGATGGACCATCTTCCTGACTTTCAGACGGAGTATCTCGAAGACCGCGACTGGACACGTGCGTGGAGAGACAATTTCCGTCCTATGCGTTTTGGGGAAAACATCTGGGTATGCCCGACCGGTTTCGATTTCCCGAATCCCTCTGCTGTGAACATTGCAATAGATCCCGGACAGGCATTCGGCACAGGTACCCATCCTACAACAGCCCTTTGTCTCGAATGGATAGATAGAACTGACCTGCACGGACTGGAGGTAGTTGACTATGGCTGCGGCTCCGGAATACTCTCCATTGCAGCGGGAAAAGTCGGGGCCAGACATGTCTGGGCAACAGATAACGATCCTGATGCCCTCAGAATTGCCGGTGAGAATGTTCAGAAAAACTGTGTGCAGTCATGTGTAACAGTACTGCCTCCTGAAATTCTGATTATAAGCAAAGTTGATGTCATTATAGCCAATATCCTCCTTAAACCACTCATATCACTTGCACCGAAATTTGCCGACATTATATGTCCCGGCGGTAAAATCGTCCTGTCAGGACTACTTGAAGAACAGATTGACGATATTGTAAAGATTTATAATAACTGGTTTGATCTGAGATCTCCCATTATACGGAATAACTGGGCGCTGCTGGAGGGAAAACGTGTCTCCTCATCCTGATCCGGCTCAGTTACTTGTTGAGTTTCTCCCCGTGCTCCCGAAAGGAAAGGCGCTTGACGTGGCAATGGGAAAGGGGAGGAATGCATTGTTTCTTGCCTCTCATGGCCTTGAAGTGGCCGGACTTGAGAAGGACGAGGAATCAATAGGTCTGTGCAGAGCCGAAGCAAAAAGCCGCGGGCTTCATTTAGAAATCCGGCGTACAGACCTGGAAGATCTGGCATCTTATCAGATAGAGAAAGTCACCTATGATGTGGTTATATGTTTCTATTACCTCCAGAGGAATCTTATACCGCTAATGAAAGAAGCGCTTAAACCCGGCGGCATCATGATATACGAGACATTCCTGATAGACCAGCATTTGACAGCCGGTCATCCAAGGCGTCGGGAGTTCTGCTTTGAGCATAATGAACTGCTGAAATATTTCATGGACTATCGTGTACTATTCTATCGCGAAGGCCAGGACACCAATGGAACATACAGGGCCAGCCTTGTGGCTCAGAAAGATTCCTTATAATGTATAGACGAATGCGGCAGGGTTGTGTATAATGGTTTCCGGGTTGATATGCTCACCAAAAAACTTATTTCATACATCCTCTACAGTATAGTATTGCTGGCTATTTTTATAGTACCCA
>MHEI01000042.1:0-7018 GCA_001805165.1 Nitrospirae bacterium RBG_16_43_11
GGCCGGGAAGGTTCGACAGGCATGTTGTGATAGACAGACCGGGCTGGAAAGAACGGAAGGCGATCATTGAAATCCATGTCAGGGGTAAGGTTATTGCTGATGATGTCAACTTCGAAACACTGGCCAGGGGAACTCCTGGTATGACCGGAGCTGACCTTGAGAATCTTACGAACGAGGCCGCACTCGTCGCCCTGCGAAAGGGCAAAGAGAAAATAGATATGCACGACTTTGAGGAGGCAAAGGACATCATCCTTATGGGAGCAGCGAGAGAAGAGACCATAAGCGACGCGGAAAAAAGGATAACAGCGTATCATGAGGCAGGACATGCCCTGACCGCATGGGAACTGCCGGGAACAGACCCTATATACAAGGTCAGCATCATCCCGCGCGGAATGGCTATGGGTGTCACACAGCTCCTTCCCGAGGAAGACAGGCATTACTATCCCAAGACTTACCTAATGAACAGATTGAGCGTTGCGCTCGCCGGAAGGGTCGCAGAAAAGCTCGTGTTTAACGATACCAGCAGCGGTGCGCAGAACGACCTGAAAGAAGCAACTTCGCTGGCCGAGAAGATGGTGGCGCAGTGGGGAATGAGTGACAGGGTCGGCCCGGTAAATCTCGGACGCGGAGAAGAACACCCGTTCCTCGGCAGGGAGCTGTCCCTCCCAAAACGCTACAGCGAGGAGATGGCCTGGCTCATGGACCAGGAGATTCAGAAACTGATCATGGATGCGGAATCAAAGGCGACTGAAATACTGACCGGGAAAAGACATACCCTTGATGCCCTTGCAGAGGCCCTGATGAAGGAAGAGATACTTGAAAGGGCTGATGTGGAACGGATAATACAGGGGTCGAAAGAATAGGAAATCCATCCTCCTTTCTTAATTGAACAGCCCGATCATCCTGATCCTGATCTTTGCATCAGGGGGTGTCATTTTTCCTTCACGACCCTGTGGATGCTGTCATCAAATTCTGGGAACACCGTACTAAATTGCGGAATTGCAGGAAGAGTTAAGTACAATGTCCACGGTGCGTATTGTGAAAATAAATCTGTATAAAACATGGCAATGATTATTCCAATAAATAAATTCGCTTATCTTTGGCATTTATCATTCATCTTGTAGATAATTCATGTCAATAAGGTTATAGTAACGCTTTGCAATCAAGACCGATTTTTGGATTAACTAAAGTTTAAACTGTACAGGATGAGCATACAATCTACCACTTTTCCAAAGTTTAATAGGATTCTGCAGCCTTTTTACTTTTGCCCCACTTTGACCAGCATTAACTACAACGTATATCCAGTATTTATCACCTTCACCCTCGTCAAATAGTTTTCTGGCAAATTCCCATTGCGTTCCTGTAATCTCTATAAGCTCCTCTTCCCCGTGAAGTTTTGTTTTTACCTCAATATACTCCACTTCCTCATCTTTCCTTTTAATAACAAAATCGTAGCCCTTTCCTACATCAGATTTAATATTTAGCTGATATACTTCTATTGCTTCATTCTGATTATTAATCAGGCTAAATCCATATTCTGTATCTTCTATATTTCCCTCAGTCTCAAATAGACATTTTAATCCCTTGAACACAAATTCTTCCCCCCACTTACCTATTTTTTTCAATAGTCCAGATATTTCCTCCTTCGATATTTCATCACCCCCTCCGTCTTTACCAGGTTCCTCATTGTTATTATTAGAACCACCTTTTGGAGAGGATGTTGTTTGGTCTTTTAAATCAGGTGACTTAATTTGCTCCGGCGTAACAGTTTCAATAATAACATTAACATCATTAGGCTTATGTTCTGGATTCCAATCATCTTCTAATTCCCCTTTTCCGCCTGTTTTAGCCCCTTTTTTTTCATCGAACAAAGCAAGTGCTTCCTTTACTTCTTCAGGAGAGCGCCCTTTAACAATTTCTAATTTACTTTGATCTTCTTCTGGGAGCTGGTCAAAAGCATCTGGCTTGAATTTTAGTTCTTCTTTTAAAATCTCGATGTTAGGGCTTTCCTTTAAATATACATCAGACAATTCAGAAAAGGTAACTTCTGAAGGCCTCCTATGGGCGCCATTTTTATCTATCAGCCATTCTTTTTGTTGTATCATGTTAAAATATTTTGCACCAAAATATTGGGAATAGTCAGTTCGATAAAACCAACTATACTTTCCCTTAAAAAAATATTTAGCATCCAATGTATGCAATGATTTTATATTTTCTAAAATGAGTTTCCAAAGTAATGCTGACTTTTCTTTTGTAAGGGTTTGTTCAATAAAATGGTCTAATCCTTCTAAGTCATAATCTCTTTGATAGTTTTCGCGTGTGTACCTGGACTCATAAGATTTATTCCGTAATAATTGTTTCTCTTCCCCTGTCAAATTTGGATCAAATTCTATTCTCCTTGGTTTATCTTCAACACCTACTTCTTTTAAAAATGGGATAAGTTTGTTTTCAGCAAATCTTGTATATAGGACATCAGAAATAAAATAAGCCATATCAAATCCATCAAAATAATTCCTAAGGTCTTCAGTATTGAAATATACCTTGGAAGGCTTTAATAATGAGCTTTCTCCTGAGATTAAATTAACTGCTTTAATAAACTTTAAATTATAAAGCTGGGAGATGAACTCTCCCTTTCTGTCTGATGGAATTGTATTTAAGGCACTTAATAATTTTTCAAAATCTTCGAGATATTCATCTTCTGCAATAACCAATTCATCCTTTTGATATTTAGGTAATATAAATTCTCTAATTTCGGCAAACAAATCTGGCTGTGAGAGCCCAAATTCTTTTAAGAATTTTAAGGAATATTCATTTTCGACTAATGCACGTTTAACAGTATTGTAGCTTGATTTCGATTCTGTTGGTAAATAAACCTGAATATTACCTTCGTTATCACAAGGTGCCATATGTGAATTGTCTTCTAATCTGATAATGGGTTTAGTTCGTAATGCGCCTTCCTTATAGGGGTGAGTCTTTCTATCCCTCCATAATCCTCTCTGTTCAAGTAAACGACCATAAAAGTCTACCATCCATTCATCATTCTTTGACTCTAAAAATTCAGACGTCACTTTCCTTGCAAAATCTTCAAAATCAATCTCAGCTATTTTAAGCTCACTAATCAAGTAATATCTTAATTCCGGTGTGCGATCCTCAGTAATATTAGTGTCTAACCAATATTTTTGGGAGTATAACTGCTCAATATCTGCTTGACATAGTATTTCGGGCAAATCTCTCCCACGAGCTAATAAAGCATCAGATGCTTTCGCATATTTATTATCATGGGTTGGTAATAATTCCTCACCAGAAAGTAATTTTGCTTTTACTGCGTCAAAAATAGTTAAATATGGTTCATTAAAATGCGTGCGCTTAAGCGGTAAAGTGTTTAGAAAATTGATGTCAAGATAACCCAACTCTTTAATAATTGGAATACTGTCAGCGACCAGTTTCGCTGTTTCCTTTATTATCAATTTATTTTGCTCATCATCAAGTGGAATATTTTCTCTATTGGGTGTTGTTTTATAAGGACCTTGGATAAGGAAATTCAAAAATGTAACTTTCTCAGTCGGAAAGAATACGACTAATTTTGAGTCTGCATCATGTAAGATTATTTCTTTGCCACCTTTGTCTTTTCCGATTTTAAAGGCAACTTCAACTTTTAATACCTTATTATCAATTTCCAATGGTTTTTCAATGGCAAGATATTCTTCAGAGTCTACTTTTTCTCTTGTTTGTGCGATAATCGTTACCCTTCTTGCATTTTGTACTTCTTTTATAGTGTTTGAGGATTTAAGATAATGTCCACTGTTATACGGAGTGTTCCATTTTACTTCATCAATATTTCTTAAAAAGAGTAAGGATTTTAGCCCGATATCTTCTAATTTATTTTTTACAAGTTCGAAGATTTCTTTTTTCAAACGAAATTTATGATTAAAGGGTAAGGTAATTTTAGTCCCATTTACTTGTTCACCATTTTCAATAACAGAGGGGATAACAAAATCTTCTATTTTAATATGATACTCACCAGAATGTATTACAGGAGTTTGAGTTATAGCAAAAACAGATTTAAAGCCAATCCCAAATTTTCCTATTGCATCAATATCGCCTTTCTTTGTTGAAATACCTATCCCAGTAACCCCTACAATATCCTTGAAATCAAAATCCTCACCATCGTGAAAAATGTCCAATCTATCTTCATGGAGTCTAAAAGTTACCTGCGTCGCCCCTTCGTCTTCAGCATTCTGAAGTATTTCATAGATAAAATGTGAAGGATCATTATACAGCCCTGCTAAAATACTATCAAAGTCATATCCACGTTTCTTTGACAGGCTTACCCATTCCTTACTCTCGTTAACAAGTTCTTGAAAATCTAAAGATTGCATAGAAGTACCTTTACCTATACTAACGGCCTATTCATCTTTTTAAATTCCAGCATCATAGGTTCTGAAGGTTTTGCCTGCATAAATTTCCGCAAGATTGTGGGCCATTCCAGATCAGGAACATATCTAATTTTATCCTTTTGGTAATCTTCGGGATTATACATAGCTGCATATACTTGGTCAGCAAAGAGTATATCAACTATTGCATAAAATTCCTTGTGTCCCGGACAATCAACACCAGCTCCACCAAAATCTGTAAACGGGTAGAGACGACAGCACCTTGGTCTTAATGGATAGATCATGCACAGGTTTTCATTATTTAAGAAACTGCAATTGGCTGGTTCATCTGTAAATTTCTTTTGATAACATTCATCATGTTGCTTTATGATTTCTTCTTGAGGTTTATTTAGGTATCGAGTTATCTCAGGGAAATCTTCTTCAGGGATTTGAGGGGCAAAATTATGACAACATTTGCCACATGTGTGGCAAATGAAAGGGACTAAGACATCGTATCTTTCAAACTCTATTATTTTATAAAGAATTTTTGCAGTTTCCATAGCAAACCACTATTAGAAAGGTTTTCGTATCCTCTATTCCCACGGGGATAGGAGTAATATATAACTTTTCAAGCAAAACTACAATTGTCGCCCCAGACATTCTCAAGTAAACCCAGTATACCTTAAAAGCAATCTTTGCTGGGGATAACGTTTATTTAGCCGATGCTATTATTCGCTGCATTTGTGTAATTTTTCCGTATAGTCTGGATGATCACTATGATAAGTGCAGTCCCAGTAACCGGGATGATCAATGCCGTCATCACTGTGATGAATACGGGGAGGACAGGGTGCTCTTTGGCCTCTGATGATTCGAGGGACACCATACTCAATTATTGTGGGGCGTAATATTTCGAGACCATTTCCTCTATCCCCACGGCTGCAATGAAACCGAAGGGATCGGTATAGGCCATAGCAATGAAAATGGGAGACTATCTCGGGCCGAGGAATTTATCTCCGTTGTAATGAATCATATGATCAGGAAATTCAACAATCCACACTTCCGTATCCCATGCAATCTTCTTCACGTGTTTATTAAATTGCGAAAAATCCAGGAATGTACTGACGTAGATCAGTCCGACATCGTCCTTAGTGAACATGTGGCTGAGTTCGACAGTCCGTTTCGGAGTCATCGGACCGTGGGACGTGACAGTTGCCAAGTTCTGCTTGTCAAGGATAAGATTCTTTCGGGATGTATCGCCCATATATAGAACGATAGCCCTAGGTGCAAACCTGGGGGCAAACTGCTCAATAACGGCTGCCTGTACATCATTATGTTTTCCCGGGGATAATTTTAGTACAGTAACAGCAAGCCTTAATAAATTCACCCCCCTTCTGCAGACAACATTTTCCAAATTGTCCATTCTGCGACTCCGTTCATTGTAGAGATGGGTCGGTAAAATATTGCGCCTATCAAATCATTGGATGTATCTGAGAGCTAAATTATATAATATCTGTTGCTATATGTAACGTTACCCGTTATAATTTCATTATGGCGATATGTCAAAACGAGAGGAAGCCTGGTGATCAAATCGTTCCGTGACAAAGGCACCGAGGACATTTTTGACAGGAAAAACACCAAAAATGCACGTCATGTCTGTCCTCAGCAAATCTGGCGAGTGGCACAACGAAAACTAGATCAACTCAATGGCGTCGTTTCCCTGGCATCGTTGAAAATTCCGCCAGGCAACTTGCTGGAATCCCTTAAGGATGATCGGGAGGGTCAGCACAGCATACGTATTAACGATCAGTTCCGGGTTTGTTTTGTGTGGACGGACGATGGCGCAGAAGATGTTGAAATTACAGATTACCACTGAATAGTAAGGAGGCAAAAGATGGTTCGCATACCCAAAAATGGTCCGCCGACTCATCCTGGTGAAATGCTGTTGGAGGAGTTTCTCAAGCCACTGAAAATGACGCAGAGTGAGTTGGCAGAAAAGCTTGGGGTTTCATATCCTCGTGTTAATGAACTGATTCATGGGAAGAGGAGCTTAACCCCTGATACTGCGCTTCGTCTGGAGAAACTTTTCGGCATGGACGCACAGTTTTGGCTTAATTTGCAATTGGCATGGGATTTATATCATGTAACTCACTCATCAACTGCCAAGGAGATACAAAAGATAAAAAGATTACCTGCCTTTGCTCGCGCCTGACTGCTTATTATAGAGAGAAAAGGGGACAGCGACCATTTAAAATATAAGGTACTTAGAAAAATAAGCGGCATGGCTATGGGTGTCACACAGCTCCTTCCCGAGGAAGACAGGCATTACTATCCCAAGACTTACCTAATGAACAGATTGAGCGTTGCCCTCGCCGGAAGGGTCGCAGAAAAGCTCGTTTTTAACGACGTCAGCAGCGGCGCGCAGAACGACCTGAAGGAGGCAACTTCACTGGCTGAGAAGATGGTGGCGCAGTGGGGAATGAGTGACAGGGTCGGCCCGGTAAATCTCGGACGTGGAGAAGAACACCCGTTCCTGGGCAGGGAGCTCTCTCTCCCAAAACGCTACAGCGAGGAGATGGCCTGGCTCATGGACCAGGAGATTCAGAAACTGATCATGGATGCGGAATCAAAGGCGACTGAAATACTGA
>MHEI01000042.1:7190-8132 GCA_001805165.1 Nitrospirae bacterium RBG_16_43_11
CAGCATCCAATGAACGGAAATTTTATGAGGAGAGGCTATTCAATTACATTTAATCTTGAATACCCTGTTGGGTGCTGGTATAGTGGATTAAGTGAAAAATAATTTGGAGGTCTTATGAATATTACAAAATCACGATTGGAAGACCTTGTTAAAGAACTTCCAGAGGAAGTTGATATAGAGGAAGTAATGTACAGACTTTATCTTCTTCAAAAAATAGAAGCCGGTGAGACAGCTGTAAAGGAAGGGAAGGTGCTTTCTCACAGGGATGCTTTAACAAGGTTATCAAAAAAATGGCAGAGTTGATATGGAGTGACGATGCCATCTCTGATTTGGAGGGGATTTATGACTATATCGCCAGGAATTCCCCACTATATGCAAGACATCAGGTAGAAAGGATCAGTACCTCCGTAGAACGTATATTACAATATCCAGATTCAGGCCGTCATCTTCCAGAGTTTCAAAACTTACCTCATAGAGAAGTCATCGTAGATAATTACCGTGTAATCTATCGGCATGATCCAGAGAGCGATGAGATTATGGTGGTTGCTATAGTTCATGGACGGCGTCTTTTAACAAAGTATTTTATTAATAGAGGGGAATAACATGAGACAAGTACTCATGAGATAAACCGTCAGGATGCGCTTCATATCTGTCCTCAGCAAATCTGGCGAGTGGCACAACGAAAACTATATCAACTCAATGGCGTCGTTTCCCTTAACTCACTACAGCGAGGAGATGGCCTGGCTCATGGACCAGGAGATCCAGAAACTGATCATTGATGCGGAATCAAAGGCGACTGAAATACTCACCGGGAAAAGACATGCCCTTGATGCCCTTGCAGAGGCCCTGATGAAGGAAGAGATGCTTGAAAGGGCTGATGTGGAGAGGATAATACAGGGTTCGATATGATACGGAGACAGGTATACGCATGAAAATATGGAT
>MHEI01000043.1:0-1222 GCA_001805165.1 Nitrospirae bacterium RBG_16_43_11
TTCTATATAGCAGACCTTATTAAAATACTGAGAATACCGGTAATTATAGTAACCAGACCGGATCTCGGAACAATTAATCACACCTTGCTGACAATCAACCTGCTGAAAAATAAACTGATATCGATTAACGGAATTGTTATCTGCAATGGTAAAAAGGGCAATAGCAATCCGGCTGTAAAAACATGTCAGAAAACTATAGAATCTCTAACTGACATCCGTGTGATAGCAACTATTCCCTTTACACATAACTTAAAGGAGAGACTATTGCCTGGCAATCTGAACCTCCCTCATCCTTTCCTTAAACTTGCAGATACTCTTTTTGATATCAGTAGATGAAAGGATGGCTGATATTACTGCAACGCCGGCTGCACCCCCTTTTATCACATCAGCAACATTTTCATCACTAATACCGCCGATAGCAATTATAGGGACTGTAATAGAATCCCTGATCATTCTTATTGCATCAATACCAAGTGGTGAAGTCACCATCTTAGTCCGTGACTGGAAAATGGGGCCAAAGCCTATGTAATTAATTTCAAGGGAGTTTGCTTCTATAGCCTCTTGATAGCTGTGCGTTGAGAGACCAATGATCTTATCTTTTCCAAGTATCCTTCTTGCTATATGAACAGGTATGTCCTCCTGTCCAAGGTGGACGCCGTCGGCATCAACTGCTAAGGCAAGGACTGGGTCATCATTTATGATGAATGTCACAGCAGCTTTGGCTGTTAGCGTGCGGAGTTTTTCGGCTATCTTTATGGCATCTTTTTTGGAGAGGCCCTTTTCTCTGTATTGTATGACATCAACGCCTGCATCTAAAGCTTCTTCAGCGATAGAGACAATGTCCTTCTTTGTATACTGCTGATCGAGTATAAGGTATAGGCCACTTATGTGGGAATAATTGTTGGGGCTCATGCCTGCTTCAGCGGACTGACGTTATAAACTGTTCTACGAAATTAGTGGAGTATTTGCCTGATCTGAACTCAGGACTTCTCATGACCTTCTTGTGGAATGGAATCGTAGTCTTTATACCTTCTATCACATACTCATCAAGCGCCATGCACATCTTGGCAATCGCCTCATCCCTGTCATTTCCATGAACTATAAGTTTTGCGATCACTGAATCATAGTATGGCGGCACCGTATAACCGGCATATGCTGAAGAGTCCACTCTGACTCCGGGACCTCCCGGAGCACAATAAGCTGTAATCTGTCCCGGCGACGG
>MHEI01000043.1:1243-1680 GCA_001805165.1 Nitrospirae bacterium RBG_16_43_11
TGCATTTATCCTGCACTCTATACTGTGCCCTTTAATGCGTATCTCTTTTTGTGAATATCTCAAAGACTCGCCTGCGGCTATCCTTATCTGTTCCTTAACCAGATCCACTCCTGTCACCATCTCTGTTATGGGGTGCTCCACCTGTATACGGGTATTCATTTCCATGAAATAAAAATTATATTGATCATCAAGGAGGAATTCTATCGTACCGGCACTTATGTAGCTTACAAATTTCGCAGCCTTAATTGCCACCTCTCCCATCCTCTTTCTCATCTTCTCATCAACAACAGGTGACGGCGCTTCTTCAATAAGCTTCTGGTGTCTTCGCTGTACTGAGCAGTCCCTCTCTCCGAGATATATGATATGGCCGGCCCTGTCTCCAAGCACCTGCACCTCTATATGTTTGGGATTATGGAAAAATTTTTCAATGTATACCT
>MHEI01000043.1:1761-5702 GCA_001805165.1 Nitrospirae bacterium RBG_16_43_11
GCATGCCCCTGCCGCCGCCGCCTGCGACTGCTTTAATTATCACAGGAAACCCCACCTCTTTGACAACATCAAGGGCAACTTTCTCTGAAGACACGACACCACTACTTCCTGGCATAATAGGAACACCGCATTTGGTCATCGTCTCTTTAGCCTTTGCCTTATCACCCATTAGCGCTATATTATCAGGGGTTGGACCTATGAAAACAAACCCGGCAGCTTCACATGCCTCGGCAAAGTGGGCATTCTCTGCAAGAAAACCATAACCCGGGTGAATGGCCTCTGCATCAGTTATCTCTGCAGCACTTAGAATGTTTGGTATATTCCTGTAACTCTGCAAACTATCGGCAGGACCTACACAGACCCTCTCATCCGCAAATCTTGCATGGAGCGAAGATTCGTCAGCCTTAGAGTAGATAGCAACAGTCTTGATGCCAAGCTCTCTGCATGCCCGTATTATTCGCAGGGCAATCTCCCCGCGGTTTGCTATAAGAATTTTATGAAACATAATAAGTTATGCCGGATCTATCTTAAAAAGCGCCTCGCCATATTCAACCGGATGAGAATCTTCAACCAACGCTTCCACAACCTTTCCATCAATCTCTGACTCTATCTCATTCATCAGTTTCATTGCTTCAACAATACACAATATCTGACCTTTCCTGACAACATCGCCTATATTTACATATGCCTCTCCGTCGGGTGTTGGTGACCTGAAGAATGTACCGACAATCGGTGAACGGACTGTAAAATATTTATCTTCTATTACTTCAGCAGTAATTGCGGGAGCACTCCTATTCACAGACATAGAAGGGAGGGCAGCGGCTACTGTCTCATGTATTCTTCTGAGTCCATATGAAGTCTGGGCGGATGATTTCTTTATCTTGACGCGAATTCCATCCTTTTCAATCTCGAGTTCAGAAATATCCGAATCCTTCAGAAATGCAGAAAGATCTTTAAGATAGTCAAGGTCTATCCACGACTTTTTGGTTTTCATTTTACCCTTTCAATAAAAGTCCCTGTTCGGGTATCTACCTTAATAATATCCCCCTCGTTCAGATATAACGGGACTTTGACTACTGCCCCTGTTACAAGGTAAGCAGGTTTTGTCCCCCCTGTTGCAGTATCACCTCTTATACCCGGGTCTGTTTTAACAATAGCTAACTCTACTGATAAAGGAAGATCAATCCCTATGGGACTTTCATTAAAATACATTATGTGAAGTGTCATATTCTCTTTTAGATAGTTCTTGCTGTCACCAAGCTGATCTTCACGAACAAATAATTGTTCGAATGAATTTAAATCCATAAACCAGTACTGACCATCTGTGCAATATAGGTATTGCATCTCCTTTTCCTCTAAATTTGGTTCCGCAAGTTTCTCATTAACCCTGTACGTCCTCTCTATAACATTGCCGCTTTTGAGGCTCTTTAATTTAGTCCTGCAAAATGCCCCGCCTTTTCCCGGCTTTACATGCTGGGCCTCTACGACTATATACGGCTCCCCGTCCAGTTCCACTTTATTCCCGCCCCGCAGATCACCAACACTAATCACAGCATCTACCTCCTCATTTATTAATTAATCCCTTTCCTGACCATCTCTACCGCTGCCCTTAAAGCCAGCAAATAACTGTTTACACCAAACCCTGAAATCTGCCCTGCAGCCACTGGAGTAATGTATGAGTGATGACGAAATTCCTCCCTGCTGTATATGTTCGACATATGAACTTCAATCGTCGGAAGGGCAACGGCAGCTATTGCATCACGCAGGGAGACACTGGTATGCGTATATCCTCCCGGATTGATTATAATAGCATCATACCTGCCGGATGCCTCATGTATTTTGTCTATAAGCATCCCTTCAGAGTTTGACTGGAAAAACGTAACATCAGCGCCAAGCTCCTTAGCAGCCGTTCTGACAGCATCATTTATTTCATCAAGAGTTGCAGTTCCATATACGCCCGTCTCTCTCTTACCGAGCATATTAAGATTGGGACCATGTATAACCAGTACCTTTGCCATACGACTGCTCAGCTCCTGTTTATTCGCACCCTGCCAAGAAAATCCCCAAGTTGTTTTATCTGCCTTTGACTTCTCTCAGGCCTGTCCTGAGCGGAGTCGAAGGGACCAGCCTGCCCCTTTAAATTTATCAGTTTACCTCTTACTGATTCATTATCAGGTTCTTTTTGAAAAATCCTCTGATAGATATCAATGCCTTTTTCTATTTCCCCCTGTGCAACGTAGAGGTCTCCCATGCTCTCTGTCAGAAATACCCCGGAAACTTCTCCGGATTTAGATTCTTCTGCCGCGACCTCCCACCCTGAAGTAAAGTCTATCGTGGAAACCTCATCACTCATCTCTCCTGAGAGTTTCTGCTCGTCAGGTTTTACATACTGATGACTCTTTTCAATCCTTTCCTTCTTAAGGGTTCTTAATAAATCTGCAATCTCTTTGTCTTTGGGACTGAAAACAAGCACTGCATCACATGCCTTAATTGCAGCATCAGTCCTACCGGCATCCTGATAAATCAATGCCAGCTTCCTGTGGGCTAAAAGGTTATCAGGACTTACCCGCACGACTGTCTCAAACTCCTGCATTGCTTCATTAATTAATCCCTTTTCAAGATATGCCTTCCCAAGTGACACCCTTGCACTGAGATAACCCGGGTATCTTTCGACCCCTTCTTTGAGTAAATCAATTGCCTCGTCCAATAGCCCTTTTCTTATATAATCTTCAGCTATAGGAATAAAATTCCTGCCGTTCTTGTCTTTAATCATAATAATTTTGACCAATAAAAGGCCGGCACTGCATGTTAACTGCTGCTTAGTCTATGTACAACGTGATCCAGGATTTTATCAGCAACAACCGCCTTAGTCATCACTGGATACTCAACTGTCTCTCCCCACCGGTCAATTACAGTAACAATGTTGGTATCAACCTCAAAACCGGCCCCTTCCCTGCACACATCATTAGCAACGATCATATCCAGTTGTTTGGAATCAAGTTTCTTCTTTGCATTGGCAACCATGTCTTCAGTCTCTGCAGCAAAACCTACAATAAACTGTTTGCCCTTCTTCTCCAGAATCTCACTGAGTATATCCTGTGTTTTTACAAGGTTAAGTGTCATCCCACCTGCATTTTCTTTTTTTATCTTTGAATTTACAACCACAGCAGGTTTAAAATCAGAGACCGCTGCTGCCATTACCACAACATCAACCTCCGGCAATCTGTTTATTACAGCGTTGAACATTTCCTCCGCTGTTATTACCCTTACTAACTCAACTCCGGCAGGAGGCGTTAAAGAGACCGGACCACTGATTAGAATGACCTTAGCGCCGCGTCTCTTTGCAGCTTCTGCAATTGAGTATCCCATCTTTCCGGATGAGAGGCTGCTTATGTAGCGTACAGGGTCTATCGCCTCCCTTGTAGGTCCGGCCGTCACTAATATTGTGTGTCCTTCAATGTCCCTGCAGGTACGTTCTGCAAGCCTCTCCTCAACAAATGCCAATATAACATCCGGCTCTGACATTCGGCCCGGCCCTTCAATGCCTGACGCCAGAGGACCGGTCACAGGTCCTATAAAATCAACATTCAACTTTTGCAGGTATGAGATGTTTTTTTGAACTACTCTATTTTCATACATCTCTGAGTCCATGGCAGGAGCTACCAATACAGGGCATTTACATGCAAGAAGGATCGTACTCAGAAGGTCATCTGCAATACCGTTGGCCATCTTACCAATAATATTTGCAGTCGCAGGGGCTATTAAAACCATATCAGCCCCCCTCCCAAGGTATAGATGAGATATCTCTCCACCCTGACCACTCTCAAACATATCAGTATAAACGGTATTTTTTGATAACACCTGAAAAGTTAAAGGAGTCACAAACTTAGCAGCCTCAGGCGTCATAACCACCGATACATCTGCACCATGCTCAACAAGTC
>MHEI01000043.1:5754-9249 GCA_001805165.1 Nitrospirae bacterium RBG_16_43_11
TCCCTGCAAGTCCCATCTGAGTGCCTCTTGTTTACCTCTTTTTATTGCACACTACTCCTCAGTCCTTTCCAGCCCCTGTACCACCCGCTGAATCATCAATATAAACACTTAAATCCTCTTCTATCTCCTTCTTTGTCGCATCCTCTACAACCGCTTCCACCTTGACATCGCCAGGCCTTGATCCCTTTCCTTCGATTGCTTCGCGAACAGCGTTTCGTGCATCTTTACCGGTGACTACTTCAATATTACATGACACTATCTCTTCAAGCGCCACAGTAGACTCCTTCAGATATCTCAATGGGACACATGGTTTTGCCCCGCTGATAAGCTTTCTGGCCCGCTCAGTAGCAATGATAACCAATCTGAACCTGCTATCCAATCTCTCTTTGTCAAAAACTATAGGTAGTGATACTATTTCCAAGGTACTTCCCCTCCTCTCTTTTCAATGAAATTATTCTCAACCCATGCACTGTTTATCCTCTCCATCCTTATTCTTGCACTCACAATAATGGACTTGAGCTCTGCAAGGGCCCTGTCAAAATCCTCATTTATAATCAGATACTCATATATCCTGTAATCTTTAACCTCTTTTCCGGCCATTTTCAATCTCTTGTTAATTTCATCAGGAGAATCACCCTTTCTTACCATTAGCCTGTTTCTGAGGTCTGCAAAGGACGGAGGTAATATATAGCAAAACACACCATTCTTAAAAGTCTTCTTTATCTGTTTAGCCCCCTGCGAATCAATATCCAATATTAAATCTATGCCGTTATTTAATAATTCAGTCAGATCCTTTTTGGAAGTCCCATAATAATTACCATGAACTATCGCCCATTCAATGAACGTCTCATCAGCGATCATCTTTTTGAATGTATCCACTGAAACAAAGTGATAATCACGTCCGTCTACTTCAGATGGACGGGAAGACCTGGTCGTATAAGATATCGAGTGCTGTATATCCGGTATATAGTTAACAATCTCTTTGCATAGGGTAGTCTTACCAGCACCGGAAGGAGCTGATACAACGAAAAGGAGTCCATCTTTTATCCACGGACTTATCTCCCCCCCCTCCTTATCTCTTTGAATCTCCATCCGGCATAGTATACATATTCAGACAGAAAATCTCAACCATCTACTCTATGTTCTGGATTTGCTCTCTTACCCTCTCAATCTCCGTCTTCATATCAACCACAATTTGAGCAATCTTAACATCCGATGCCTTTGATGCTATAGTGTTCACTTCCCGGTTAACCTCCTGAAGGAGGAAGTCTATGCCCCGTCCGACAACAGCCCCATTATCCAGTTTTTCCCTGAGCTGGGTTATATGGCTGCCAACCCTTACAATCTCTTCAGTAATATCCATACGTTCAACCATTACTGCAATCTCCAGGGCTAACCTGTTCATATCCAACTGCTGAGCGCCTGATATCTCCTTCACCCTCTCACTATAACGTATTTTCATGTCACGGATTACAACCGGCACACGTTTCTCTATGCGCCTTATCAGCGTATTCAACCGGATAATCCGCTTAATCAGATCTTTATAAATTAAATCTCCCTCTTTTAATCTCATCTCCATTAGATTATCGATAGATTTATAAACCATTTTTAAAATGGCCGTGTCAATCTCAGGTTTACCGGCTTCTTCCACACGGAATACAAGCATCTCTTTCAACGCCAGCATATCAGATATGCCTATCTCCTCCCTTATATTAAAGTTGACATTGAAATGCTCTGACAGGTCCTTTAACATCGTCCGGTAACGGGTTATAGCCTCTACGTTTAAGACCTGACCGCCATTTTTAAAGGACATACCCATCTGAGTCAGATACACATCAAATTTCCCCCTGGAAAATTTCTTTGATATATGACTTCGTATCTTTTGTTCCAGCCGCGTGAGTGATTCAGGCAGCCGTACATTAATATCACAATATCTGTGATTTACCGATCGCACCTCTGCCCTGTAAGCAACATCGGCGCAAACCTCTTCACTGCAACCATATCCTGTCATACTCTGAATCATGGGGTAGTAATCCCATATTTCTTAATCTTGTATCCAATTTGCCTTGACGTTATTCCAAGCTGTCTCGCAGCCCTCGCCTGCACGTAACCAGCCCGCTTCAGTGCCTCTATGATTTTTTCTTTTTCCATAAATTCAATAGTATTATCAAGTGTCCTTGCCTGACCATACACACTGCTCATATCTGATTGACGATTCAGGAGTTTAGTGTCTATGGTAATCGGAACATCCTCTGTCATTATCAGGTCATTCTTTGCCATTACTATCATTCGCTCGATGCAATTCTCAAGTTCCCTGACATTACCAGGCCAGTCATATATAAGCAATGTGTCAAGGGCCTCATTGGATATCTTGACATCCCTGCCATTCTCCTCATTATAGAGTTGAAGGAAATGACCGACAAGCGGCGGGATATCTTCTTTTCTCTCTCTCAAAGATGGTATCCTGATAGGAACAACATTCAGCCTGTAATACAGGTCTTCACGAAATTTACCCTCTTTTACAGCATCTTCCAGATTCCGGTTAGTTGCGGCAATGATTCGCACATCAACTGTTATACCCTTTGAACCGCCTACCCGTTCAAACCTTCTCTCCTGAAGCACCCTTAGCAGCTTAACCTGGGTTGACGGCGGTATATCACCTATCTCGTCAAGGAACAGTGTCCCTTCATCAGCCAGCTCAAACCTGCCCTTTTTATCATTCACAGCCCCTGTGAATGACCCCTTTACATGACCGAACAGGTCACTTTCTATGAGAGTGTCAGGTATAGCTGCACAATTAACACTGATGAAGGATTTATCACATCGCTTGCTGTGGTAGTGGATCGTTCTCGCTATTAATTCCTTGCCTGTCCCGCTTTCCCCCCTTAACAGAACAGTAGCTTTACTCTGGCTGACGCGCCAGGCTGAATCGAGAATCTCCCGCATTTTATCGCTCACAAAAACAATGTTTGCAAAACGGTATGGAGACTTTAATTCACGCTGCAGGCTTAATTTCTCTTTGATAAGGTTCTTCTTCTCAAGTTCCACCATCTTTGCCGTTGTAAATGCCTGTCCTATAAGTGAGGTAACAACTGTAAGTATTCTCACATCCTCATCGAGAGAGACGGACTTATCAATGAAAAGCCTGTCAACACTCAGCACACCTATGGTATCTCCCTTAACTTTTACGGGTACGCATATGAAAGAAATGTTTTCCCTTCTTATATCACCTCTCGACCTTGTCCTGTTAAGGAAAAGAGGTTCTTTACCTATATCAGGCACTATAATAGGCTCTCCTGTCTCCACCACCTTACCTGTAATCCCTTCCCCAATCCTGTAAACGCCGCGGCTTTTTTCTTCAGGAGTCAGTCCATGGGCGAGCTCTATGTATAACTGCTTTGTTTCAGGATCAAGGAGAGTCAGTGTGCCACGACTCATCCCCATGCTTTCGGCAAGGATTTCCAGTATGGATGTCAGTGTTACCCTGGGATCTAC
>MHEI01000043.1:9402-9584 GCA_001805165.1 Nitrospirae bacterium RBG_16_43_11
AATACGTTATTGTCTATATCCTCAACTACCTTTACCTCTCCCAGCCTGACCGGCAACACGAATCTCACCTTCTCATTAATAACCTTTTTGTCCCTCTGGAGAATGTCCCGGAGTACCGGAAAATTCACATCAGGCAATGAAGTCTTCAGACCTATCAACCTGCATAGCCTCTCTATCCTTAC
>MHEI01000043.1:9616-9758 GCA_001805165.1 Nitrospirae bacterium RBG_16_43_11
AGGCGAGCCTTGCAGCACAGACCATTCCCATAGCCACTGCTTCTCCATGCCTGTACTTCTTATAACAAGTGATAGTCTCTATTGCATGCCCTATAGTATGACCGAAATTGAGTATTGCCCTCAGCCCTTTTTCCCTTTCATC
>MHEI01000044.1:0-5190 GCA_001805165.1 Nitrospirae bacterium RBG_16_43_11
TTTATGTATTTCCTTGCCTCTCCCTGTGCATCTGCAGATACACGAACTGAATCAGTTCTCATGTATGTTATAAGTCCGACAGGACCTTCTGAACCTATTTCTATCCCCTCATATAATTTCTGAGCAACCATCATTGTCTTCTTTGCAGTAAATCTCAATTTCCTTGCTGCTTCCTGCTGAAGCTTACTTGTTGTGAATGGCGGCTGCGGATTCTTTTTCCTTTCCTTCTTTTCAATCGTCTTGACTATATATTCACTGCCTGAAAGAACATTCTTTATCCTCTCAGCATCCTGTTGATCGGGTACCTTAATATCTTCATTGCGGTATTTTGTCAGTTTTATTGCAAATGGCGGCGGTACCTTACCTTCCACTGTTGCTGTCAGAGACCAGTATTCTTCAGATACAAACTGCTGTATCTCTTTCTCAAGGTCGCAAATGATTCTGACGGCAACTGACTGGACCCTTCCGGCGCTTAGCCCGCGGCGTACCTTTTCCCATAGCAGGGGGCTAAGCTTGTAACCGACGATACGGTCAAGGATGCGCCTTGCCTGCTGGGCATTTACCTTATTTGTATCAATCCTCCCCGGGGTGTGAAGCGCCTCTTTAATTGCCTTTTCTGTTATTTCATGAAAGAGTACCCTGTAGATGTTGTCAACTTTGTCATTCAGCTCTTCAGCTATATGCCATGCAATGGCCTCGCCCTCCCTGTCAGGGTCAGGGCATAAGAAGATTTTGGAGGCTGATTTGGCCGCCTTCTTGATGTCTGTGAGGATTTTGGCTTTTCCTTTTATAGTTACGTAATGAGGTGTAAAATCATTGTCTATGTCTACTCCCAATTTACTTGTGGGCAGGTCCTTAACGTGGCCGACAGAGGCCATTACATTATATGACTTACCAAGATACTTTGTAATCGTTCTTGCCTTTGCCGGAGACTCAACGATGATTAACGGTTTTGACATTCTGTTTTCTCCTTAATGATGTAATTTCAGGAATTCAGTGCCGATTTTATATAACAACTGCCTGGTAATTGCTCTATCAAGCCATTCAGCTCAAGGTTAAGCAACAACTGCATTACCCTGCATGTTTCTATTCCGCACTCTGTTATTACCTGATTTATATGTTTTGGCTCAAGTGTTAATGTCCTGAATATATTCTTCTCTTCGTCTGACATTGAATCAGGTTTAACAGGCATATTGGTGATACCATGTTTTGACCGGAGCGTCAACAACTGTTCAAATTCCTCTAAAATATCATTAACACCTGTAACTGTTTTTGCCCCCTGTTGAATCAGGTTATTTGTCCCTTTACTGAGGGGCGAATTTATGTTGCCCGGTACTGCAAATACTTCACGTCCCTGTTCCATTGCAAACCTTGCTGTAATCAGAGAGCCGCTTTTTTCAGCCGCCTCAACGACAATTACACCATGTGAGAGACCGCTTATAATCCTGTTTCTCTGAGGAAAGTTTTTTTTGTCCGGCCATGTACCCATAGGAAACTCTGAGATGACCGCCCCACTTTCCGCAATGTCATTTATCA
Source organism: Nitrospirae bacterium RBG_16_43_11 (assembly GCA_001805165.1). GTDB lineage: Bacteria > Nitrospirota > 9FT-COMBO-42-15 > HDB-SIOI813 > HDB-SIOI813 > RBG-16-43-11. The sequence goes on from MHEI01000044.1 coordinate 1,537, forward strand.
GTGCCCTGTTTTCCCGTGGATAAGGGATGTCAACGCCGCATCCCAATACTGCCATACTCCTTCCTCTGTTTGTTAGTGCAGCCTTGTGAGCACAACTGTCTATCCCCCTTGCCATGCCGCTTACTATAGTGAAGCCTGCTGAAGACAATTCTGCAGCAAGCATTTCTGAAACTTTTCTGCCATAAGGTGAAGGACTCCGCGTCCCTACAATGGCTAAAGCATTATAATCTTCAGGAAGGATAGATCCTTTCATATAGAAATAAAGGGGAGGGTCATATATATCTTTTAACCGCTGAGGATAATCCTGATGATTGAAATGTATAATCTGTATCCCTTTGTCATTTACCCTTTTTATCTCCTCCTCAACATCCGGTGACGGATGCCGGAAGGATTTGATCTCCCATGCTATAGCAGGTGTAACCCCTTCCACACTGCATAGATCTTCAAAGGTGGATGAGAAGACCTGTTCCAATGTAGAAAATCTTTCCATAACTCTTTTGGAGAGAACAACTTTATTTTGTAAAATATGTGCAAGTGTTAACCAGAGATAATGTTCGTGCATAAATTAAAATGGATTCCGGGAAACCGGTCAAGTGATTAAAATTGACAGAGGGCTCTTTATTTTATTGTAGTTGTTACCTTGCTGCCGACCCCAAATGGTTCAGCGCTTCTTATGACTAAAGCAGTGGAGGTAGTGTCCTGTACTGAGACTACCCGAAGTTCACCAATGATATCATCCTTTTTTTCTCTGATTACGTATATGATTGCTCCCGGGGTAATGCCATCTGCAGCGCCTTTGTCAAGATACACGATACTGAATTGAGCGCTTAGCTCAGACCCGTACTGGGCTTCTATTATATAACCCTGCAGGTCATCTGCAACCTTTGTGACTCTGTTGACCGGTTGAGCAGGACTGAATGGTTGTATCAGGTCTCCGGGTGCGGCATATGTGTATGATCTTATAATATTACCTGATGCGTCATTCCCCTGAACCCTGTTAATTTCAAGAACCCCTACAGGAATAAAAATGAAACCTGCTTTTTTCTTTGTCATGGGATGAATTACCGGTCCTGATGTCCTGAATATCGTAAATTTTCCGCCAAGAAGCACCTTGTCAGTGTAGCCTTTACTCAATGAGAGTTTGACAGTGTCACCATCCGCAAATATATTCCTGTCTTCTGCTGAACCAGTAATTACTCCATAGCCTTCTATCTTGTTAATGACATAACCACTGGCCTCGATGGTATCAGAAGACACAACCGGTTTTTCAACTGCCGGCGCACCAGCCGGCGCATCAGGAAGATGAGGTCTTTTCGGATGTGCCGGCATAGAAGGTATGGAAGCTGTGATCGGTTCTCCGGGAACCGGAACTACAGCCTGGTCGTTGAGAAACCGAGGGAGGGTAGCTTCAGCAGCAGAAACCGGAGCTGCTTCTTCTGCCGGTTCAGTTTTCAAAAGTATTACAGATGGTATAATCAGCCGATTTCCAGGGTAGATAAGATCCGGATTGTTGATGTAGTTATTATTTTCCCACAAATTGGGCCACATAAACGGGTTTTTCAGAAATTCTCCTGATATATCCCAGAGGGTGTCCCCCTTTTTTATCGTATATACTGTCTCATCTCCATCTTTCCCCCGGTCATTCCTGTTGTCCTCTGATGACTGACCGAAGCTGTCAGCAGATGTGCTGATAACAAGTATGCTTATTAGTGATACAATGCTTAATGTTCTTTTTATATGCATGTTTTTCATTACCTTTCTGTAAAGGGTGTATCAAAGAGAACCATGTTTGTCAATAACTTTTTTACAGCGGCCAGAATACGGGTATAAGTAATATTGAAATTATAAAGACCACTATAGTAAGTGGAAGACCTACCCGGATGAAATCCACAAAGCGGTATCTTCCGGGGCCATAAACAAGGACAGAAGCGGGTTCAAGAGGTGTAATAAATGAGCATGATGCCGCAATTGTAATAGTCATGGCAAATGTCCTTGGATTTACCCCGAGCTTCTGCGCAGAATGGATAGCAATAGGAAGAATGAGAAGGGCTGCAGCAACGTTAGACATCGGCTGTGTCAGAAGAACTGTCAGGATAAAGAAACTGCCAAGAAGTACATAAATACTGTAATTTGATGTCATAGTAGTGATGAAGTCTGCAAGGTATTGAGCCGTTCCTGTCTGTTCAACTGCAATACCAAGGGATATCATCCCGCCTATTAAAATGAGAAGGTGCCAGTTTACAGATTTATACACCTCATCTGCATAAAGGCATTTGCTGATGACCATCAGTACTGCCCCTGTCAGGAAGGAGACTGATATCGGGACTAAACCAGTCGCTCCTGCAATAATGCTGGCAAGGAAGATGATAGTTGCAATCCCTGCCTTCTTTGTCCGGAACCGTTCAGGGGTAACGTCTCCTACAATGATAAGTTTTAATACCTCTCCAAGTGCTGCTATACGGTCACTTTCACCCTGAAGCAGAATGACGTCGCCCACACGCAGAGGGATCCTTCCGACTTTTTCACGTAAACATGTGCCATGCCTGTAGTGGGCGATTGCTGAGAGACCATAGGTGTGTCTGAAGTTAACATCCTTTAGTGTCTTCCCTTCGAGAAGGGAGTCTGCTGAGATTACCGCTTCAACCATACGAACATCGCCTGGTTCCAGGTCTTTGTCAGTACGTTTATACCCTGATTTTATTTCTACCCCATCTGTCTGACCCGCTCGTGCAAGGTTTTCAATACTGCCGACTACGAGGAGAGAATCTCCTCCTTCTATAGTGAAGTGGTCTCCGGGGATATATATATTTATTCCATTCCGGTATATGCCTACTAATGACAGGTCCTGCATATTTCCGAAGACCCCTTCAGATACCTTTGTCCCCACAAGTGCTGACGATGGCATAACCTTGAGTTCAGACAGATATTCCCTTATCCCATAGTCTTCCATTACCGCCTCTTTTTCCCTGGCAGGAAGAAGGAAATATCCAATAGTAATAAAAAACACCAGCCCGCCCGCAAAGATGATAAGACCTATTGGGGTAAATTCAAACATTGAGAAGGGGGATAAATTGTAGGTAGTCAGTGCCTCTGAAACTGCAATATTTGTTGATGTGCCGATAAGTGTGTTCATTCCGCCGAGCATTGACCCGAAAGACAGGGGCATCAGGAGCTTTGACGGATTGATCTTTGCCACCCTTGCGATACTGACAGCGGAGGGAAGAAGTATTGCTGTTGCAGCAACATTATTTATAAATGATGAGATAATTCCTACAGTAATAAGAAATATACAAAGAAGACGTATTGGACTATGCCCTGACCATCTCAGGATGTAATGTGCAATCTTGTCTGCGACACCACTCTTAACAAGTGCGGAGGTCATAATGAGTATGCTTCCTATCATAACGAGCGCCGTATTGCTGAATCCGAGGAATGCCTGGTCAGGTGTCAGTAAACGGAAAAAGATTAGTGAGAGGACCACAAGGACAGATACAACGTCTACAGGCACTATCTCGATAGAAAACAAGATAACGGCAAATAGCATTATCAGCAGGGTTATGACAATATTCATGTCAGGCATGGAAGGCATTATACTTGACAATCAATGCTATTTTCAAGTAAATTAGCTTGAAAACTGTAATGTGGCAGTCCTTA
>MHEI01000044.1:5270-5449 GCA_001805165.1 Nitrospirae bacterium RBG_16_43_11
TGACCATATGCAAGGAAGGGAAGTAAATTTGAGCCGAGGCGTACTTCCTGTACGTTGAGGTTCAAAATTACTTCCCTGACGCCGCAGATGGTCGTTTTTCAGCACAATCGCGAGAGTGGCGGAACTGGCAGAAGCACTGGACTTAGGATCCAGCGGGCAACCATGGGGGTTCAACTCCC
>MHEI01000044.1:5618-5883 GCA_001805165.1 Nitrospirae bacterium RBG_16_43_11
TATAGTCTCAAAAGAATATTCTGAAGCATACGATAACCTGCGCAAGAAAGTCAGGATGCCGGGATTCAGACAGGGGAAAATCCCTATTAATGTTATAGAGCAGAGATTTAAAAAGGATGTGGAGGCGGACGTTATAAAAAAACTTGTCCCGGATTACTATTTAAAGGCTGTGCAGGAAAGTGGAGTCACTCCTGTTGAAATGCCTAAGATAGATAATATAGATATCAGTAAGGGAAGTCCCCTGAAATTTACTGCTACTGTAGAG
>MHEI01000044.1:6095-14428 GCA_001805165.1 Nitrospirae bacterium RBG_16_43_11
GCTCAGGAAAGAAGGTGTAGAGTTTCAAACCGGAGCAGAAATGGTGGCCCCGGAGATAGACAATGGCCTGTTGGGTGCACTAAAGGGAGAAGAGAGGGATATAAGGGCATCAGAAGGAGATGTTGTATTCAGAGTTAAGATCACAGAGGTCAAGAAGAAGATATTGCCGGAGATTAATGATGATCTTGCAAAGGATACCGGAGAGGGTGAGACGCTTGCTGAGTTAAAAGAAAAAGTGAAAGCGCGGGTGAAGGACAGAAAGGAAGAGGACCTGCGTGCTAATCAGAAGAGTACTATTATAAAAAAGCTGATCGAATTGAATCCTGTGGAATCACCAGCCTCCCTTATAGAGAAAGAGATGCGGAATTTTATGGCCAGGACAAAGAAGTTTATGGGTAAGAAAGATGATTTTGACCCCGAAGAAGAAAAGGCGCTCAGAGTGAAATACATGTCGCATGCAGAGGAGCAGGTCAAGAGTGACTTACTGCTTACTGCGATAGCAGATATTGACGGCATAAATGCGACGGATGATGATGTGGAAAAAGAGATAGAGAGGATGGCAAATAAAAGTCAGCAGGATGTGGCATTAATCAGACGTTATATTGCATCTGTGGAAGGCGGCATTGACAATCTCAGGGATAAGATAAGAGAGGACAAGGTAATCGCCCTGATTCTTGAAAACATTAAATGGGTTTGAACGGAGGGTAGAACTATATGTTAGTACCAATAGTGGTAGAGCAGACGAGCAGGGGTGAACGGGCATATGATATATATTCACGGCTTCTGAAGGATAGGATAATCTTTGTCGGGTCGGCGATTGATGATACTGTATCAAATATCATAATTGCCCAGCTCTTATTTTTAGAGGCAGATGACCCTGATAAGGATATTCATCTTTATATCAACAGTCCGGGCGGTGTTGTTACAGCAGGTCTCGCAATATATGACACAATGCAATATATAAAGCCGGATGTTTCAACGATCTGTATAGGACAGGCATCAAGCATGGGAGCCCTTCTCCTGTCAGCAGGGCACAATGGGAAAAGATTTACACTGCCGAATGCAAGGATTATGATACACCAGCCGTTGGGCGGGTTTCAGGGGCAGGCAACCGACATAGAGATCCATGCAAAAGAGATATTAAGGATGAAAGAATCACTTAATAATATCCTCGCATTTCATAGTGGTCAGCCTATTGAGCGCATACGGCAGGATACAGAGAGGGATTTTTTTATGTCTGGTGAAGAAGCAAAGAAGTATGGTATAATTGACGAGGTTATAAAAGAAAGAGTTCCCAAAAGGAGTTAAATTTAATATGAGTCAGAATAAAGTTAAAGATGGAAAAGATGGTGATGTGCGGTGTTCCTTCTGTGGAAAGGGAAGGAACGAGGTAAAAAAACTTATAGCAGGTCCAACTGTATATATATGCAATGAGTGTGTGGACTTGTGCAATGATATCATTACTGAGGAGTGGGAAGAAGATAAGGGGCAGGGACCTCTCAAATTACACAAGCCATCAGAGATTAAAGATATACTCGACAATTATGTGGTAGGTCAGGACCGGGCAAAAAAAATCCTTTCTGTAGCTGTACATAATCACTATAAGAGACTTTTCGCTGATGTACGTATAATGACCGATGTTGAGCTTCAAAAGGGGAATATCCTCCTCATAGGGCCATCCGGTACCGGTAAGACATTACTGGCTCAGACGCTTGCTCGGATACTTGATGTGCCGTTTACCATAGCTGATGCTACTACACTTACAGAGGCAGGTTATGTGGGAGAGGATGTAGAGAATATTATATTACGGTTACTACAGGCGGCTGACTATGATGTAGAAAGGGCACAACGGGGAATAGTCTATATAGATGAGATAGACAAGATCAGCAGAAAGAGTGAGAATCCGTCTATCACGAGAGATGTGTCAGGTGAAGGTGTTCAGCAGGCGCTGCTCAAGATTATTGAGGGTACTGTAGCGAGTGTACCTCCTCAGGGAGGACGTAAACATCCGCATCAGGAGTTTGTTCAGGTTGATACTTCAAATATTCTATTTATCTGCGGCGGCGCATTTATCGGGCTTGAGAAAGTAATACAGAACAGGCTTGGGCACTCTTCTATGGGATTTGGCGCTGATGTGAAAAGCAAGAAGGATATGAGGACCGGCGAGATACTTACTCACGTTCAAACAGAGGATTTATTGAAAATTGGTCTGATACCGGAATTCATAGGCCGTCTTCCGATAATAGCGACACTTGAAGATCTTGATCATGCCGCTTTAATCAGAGTCATGACAGAACCCAGGAATGCCATTGTCAGGCAGTATCAGAAATTATTCGCCCTTGAGAAGGTGACTCTGCGGTTTACAGACAGCGCTGTTAATGCCATTGCGAAAAGGGCCGTTGCCCGCAAGACAGGGGCGCGGGGATTAAGGGCAATTCTGGAAGAGGTGATGCTCGAGCTTATGTATGATATACCATCGCAGCAGGACATCAAAGAGTGTATTGTAAATGAGGATGTAATCTCAGGGCGGTCTAAACCTATCCTTATTTATTCAAATGAGCAAAGTGTAAGATCTGCATAGCTCCTTTCTTTCCGGATCCCCTTAGATCAATTTAAGAAATATGATTCCACTTATCACGGTAAAAAAGATAATGAGCAGGGAGATCGTGGCTGTAGAGGCGCACGAGCCCATAATTGCTGCAACAAAGATCATGCGCGAGCTGAAGACCGGCAGTGTCCTTGTCAGAAGGAATAATGAGCTGGTCGGAATTGTAACAGACGTGGACATGACCAGGAAGGTGCTGGCGGCTAATCTTGATCCTAACACAACCCCTGCAGAAAGTGTAATGAGCTCACCATTCTATACCATTGACTCATATGCCTCTGTTGCGAGGGCAAATGAGATGATGACTCAATTTAATATCAGGCATCTGGTGGTTATCGAAGATGGCACGCCAGTTGGCGTTATATCCGCACGGGACATTTTAGAACCTGTATATGAAGAAGAGGGCGGCAGTATTCCGTTCTGGCCTAATCATGCACTTAAAGAGATTGGCGGTGCATTTCTTATGATAGGCTTACTTGCGACACTTACTTTGTTATCACCTGCGCCGATGCTTCCAAAGGCCGACCCTCTTGCTACTCCTGAACATATTAAGCCGGAATGGTTCTTCCTGGCTGCCTACCAGATTTTAAAAGTAGCGGATATTTTAAGATTCTTAGGCGATTGGGCACCCAAGGCAATAGGTGTGGTGTTTGAGATCGCCTTTGTGATCTTATTATATGCAGTCCCTTTTATTGACAAGAACCCGGAGAGGGCATACAGGAAACGGCCTGTCGCCATAGCGCTTGGACTATTATTCGTGCTGATATTTGCCCTGTTTACTGTCTGGGGACATATTTCATGAGGAAGCTCCTTATTCTATTCATTGTCATTTCTACAGTTATTATCTTTAAGAACACCACTTATGCGGAATTACAGGGAATGAATACAGATGAGCTTGTATCTATTGGGAAAGAGGTGTATGACAGAAAAGGTTGTGCAGGTTGCCATAAGATAGCCGGTGCCGGTGGAGACCTTGGTCCTGATCTTACAAATGAAGGGAATATACTCCCTCATAACATACAATGGCATAAGGACCATTTTAAAGACCCCTCATCGGTTGTGCCTGGTTCTATGATGCCAAAGGTTGACCTCCTGGAGAGGGAGGCGGAGGCATTGGCGGTATATATGATAAGTCTGAAGAGTACAGACCTGCCAAAGGATATAGAGGTGTCAATAAAGACTGCACATGAAAAGCTTGGCGAGGCAAGAAAGGGTATAGATGAGATTAAAAAGAGCGGATTTAATGTTGATGCGCTGGAAGTCAAGTATGCTCAGGGGTGGACGAGGCTTGAGACTATCAATAACATGATCTATACCCACAATCTGGCAGGTGTATCCAGGGAGACAGATGATGCTGTAAATATTACAAGAGAAATTATGCAGGATGTATTATCATATCAGAAGGAGCTTGAACACCGCGTAATTGTTTCTATTGTTTTTATAGTATTGATTGTTATAATAGTAGTCCTTGTATTTTTAAAAGTGCTTACTGTATAAACAGACGAAATAACATGAAAAAAATCGAAATCTGTGCACCTGCAGGCAACCTCCCTTCACTCAAGGCAGCCGTAGATAATGGCGCTGATGCTGTTTACATGGGATTTTCAGGGGATACGAATCTCAGAAATTTCCCGGCCCTCAACTTTACGGAAGACGAGGTCTATAAGGCCATTCAATATGCTCACAGCAGGAAACGTAAGGTTTACATTACAGTAAATGCCTATCCTCAGGAAAAGGAACTCCCCCTTGCATATAATGTAGTAGACAGGGCATATGAATTTGGGGCAGATGCTGTAATTGCTTCTGATATAGCCGTACTTTCTTATGTCAAAGAAAAGTATCCGGAGAAGAGGGTGCACCTCTCTGTGCAGGCGAGTGCCTCCAATGTACAGGCAATAGAGTTCTACAGGAAACACTTCGGGATAAAAAGGGTGGTGTTGCCGAGGGTTCTGACTGTAGATGAAATAGCGGCATTAAGGAGTCAGACAAGTGTGGAGCTTGAGATATTTGCCATGGGGCTTCTCTGCATAAACAGCGAGGGACAGTGTTTCCTCTCTTCATATCTAACCAGTGAGTCAATAAATACTTATGGTGCATGTTCTCATCCTAAATTCATCAACTTTGAGGAGGATGAAGATGATGGGGTGATGAAAATATTATCAGGGAGTGTGCTCTTGAATAAGTGTTCTTCTATGGAGGAGGTGGCCTATCCTACTCCATGTAAGGGGCGTTATTATAACACTGCAACAGGGGAGTTAAACTACTCTATTCAGGACCCGGAATCACTCAATGTGCTTGAGATCCTCCCGGAAATTATACGGACAGGGATAGATTCTATCAAGATTGAGGGGCGTCAGAGAAGCAGGACATATGTGGAGAAGGTGGTCAGGACATTCAGGGAAGCGGTTGATAAGTATTATGATGGCGGGTATTGCGGGACTGATTCAAACGCAGGGCGGGATTTGCAGTCGTTATTCGAGGGCCTTGCACCGAGTGTAGGATGTTACAAGGGAAAATGAAATTATCTCTTGGTCCCATCCCATTTCTATGGGAGAAAAACAGAATAAGCTCCTTCTACAAAGAGATTGCAGGGACAGCAGTCTCTGTAGTCTATATCGGCGAAGTAGTCTGCAGTAAGCGCGCCATCCTCGGCATTGACATGCTGAAGACGATCTGTGAAATGCTGACGGATGCAGGTAAAGAAGTGGTAATATCCACATTCGGCCTTATGACGAATCATGAGGAACTTGAGTTTACAGAGGCTCTCTGCAAAATTTCAGCGTTGGTAGAGATAAACAATATTGGTATCCTGAATTTTTGTGCAGGGAAAGAGACCATAGCCGGTCCGCATCTTGCTATTTATAATGCGCCGACAGCGAAATTCTTCTCTTCCATTGGTGTGAAACGGATTGTATTCATGCCGGAATTGAGCAGGGATGCCATAAGATCTATTTCATCTGCTGTGCCGGCTGTTGAGAAAGAGATCATAGCATTTGGTAATCTGCCTTTGGCCTTCTCATGGAGATGCTATACAGCACGTGCACTCGGGATGTCAAAGTCAAATTGTGCAATTTCCTGTATTAAATATCCTGAGGGAATGCCGCTTGAGACTATGGACAGGATGCCTGTCTACAACATTAACGGCACCCAGATTGTCAGTGCGCAAAAGGTATGCATGATTGAGGAGATGGAATTATTGAGGGACATGGGCATAGGGTTACTGCGAATAATACCGCATGCAACGGCTACATCAGAAATCATTGGCATATATAACAGTGTCATCGAAGGTATCATTCCTCCTTCGAAGGCGGTTGAAGCCTTAAGAAAATTTGCACCGGAGGGAATTAGTAATGGCTGGTTCTACGGACAACCGGGTTGGGAATATGTGGGTAAAGAATCTGCTGAGGCTTATGCCAGGCAAACTTCACAACCATGTTTTTAAGATAATAATTGACAGGACAATCAATAATAACCCCGGTGTCTGTCAGAGACTTAAAGATATAAGGGGAAAGGTCTTCCGGCTGCATGCAAGTGATATTGACAGGAGTTATTTGTTTTACGTGGATGATGGAAGGATATCAGTAGAGTTTGACGGCAACAGGAAACCTGATGTTGTGCTGCAGGGTGACTTTGATACCTTTCTTAAGCTTCTACGGCATAAGGCGGATGCAGACAGCCTCTTTTTCTCAAGAAAGCTGACGATCAGGGGAGATGTGAAGACGTCGGTATTTTTTAAGAATCTACTGGAACATTTGTGACTTCAGGGTTGCAGGATTATTCCACCCTCCTGTCTTTCCCTATAATCAGAGTTAAAATCTCACTTGCCACTTCTTCCACTGCCCTGTTGGTGACATTTATGAGAGGCCACTTGTTTCTACGGCAGATGTCTTTGCCGTAAATTACTTCCTGTGAAACATGGTCTATGTCAGCATAGTTTGATTGTTCCTGTCCTAAATGCCTGAGTCGGGCCTTGCGGATAGTGGAGAGTTTTTCAGGATCTACAATGAGACCTACTATCTTTTGCTGAGTTATGAAAAATAATTCATGCGGCAATGGGATGTCCATAACTATCGGTATATTTGCTATCTTCCATCCCTCTTTAGCAAGGTATACACTCAAAGGGGTTTTGGTACTCCTTGAAACACCTACCAATACTATGTCAGCTTCTCCAATAGTCCGGAGATTCTGTCCGTCATCATGTTTTACGGTAAATTCGATTGCTTCTATCCTCTTAAAATATAATTCATCTGTTTTGTGGATAAGTCCTGGTTTGGCCTGAGGGGATTTACCGAGATATGAGGTCAGGGTATCCAATATGGGGCCAATGATGTCTATTGTCAGGACGTCATATTTATATGCCTCTTCTCTGAGTACCCTCCGTAACCGTTCTGAGACTAAGGTATGTACGATCAGCCCTTTTAACTCAACAGCATCTTTGACAATACTCTGTATGTGTTCTTCAGTCCTGACATTGCTGATACGTGTTATGATCATGTCCTTCTTTTTAAATTGTGACAATGCGGCAAGCATAACAGTCTCCGCTGTTTCACCTGTTGCATCGGAAACTATATATATATGGTACGCAGCCTTTTTGATCTCTTCTGACATGACGCTTATTATATATTAATAAGGTAAGGTGGGCAATGCCCACCCTACAAGAACAAATTTATGAGTTCACCGTACAAATAAAATTATGTTATAGTAAAATTTATGCCGACTCAACTGATTTTCCCACTTGATTTTGCCGATCTTAAGCAGGCACTGAAATACGTAGACCTGTTAAAAGATGAAATTCCCGTATTCAAGATCGGACTTGAGTTGTTTGTGAGTGCAGGACCTGATGCCATAAAATGTGTGCTTGACTCAGGCGGCAGGGGTATCTTCTTAGACCTGAAATTCCATGATATCCCTGAAACTGTCCGAAGAGCGCTTAATACACCATTCATTGAAAAGGTTGAGTTCATTACTGTCCACAGCGCCGATGGTCCGGATATTTTAACTGCCGCAGTAAAAAGTGTTTCAAACAAGACAAAAATCTTAGCTGTAACAGTTCTTACAAGTCAGAGTGAAGAAGAACTAAAGAAAATCCTGCTGCTCAGAGATGATATTTCATTGACAGACCTTGTTATTCACAGGGCAGCGATGGCGAAGGCATCAGGTTGTGCAGGGGTAGTATGTTCAGGGCATGAGATAGCAGATATAAGAGAACATTCAGGAAAAGAGTTTATTATAGTGACTCCTGGTATCAGGCCGGTATGGTCTATTATTCCCGGAGATGATCAAAAGAGGATTGTGACTCCCGGTGATGCAGCTAAACTGGGTGCTGATTATATTGTTGTAGGAAGGCCTATCAGAGATGCAAAAGATCCTGTTGAGGCGGCTAAAAAAATCCTTAATGAAATAGAGAATATTTAATTGACTACGAAATACACCTTAGACTTCATTGCATATATAAGTCCGGTGCACTTGTTACATGGCGGGAGAGTAACCAGCTTTTCCTGGCCCATTGTTTTCGTTTGATGCATCTCCACGCAGAAGTTGCAGTAAAGTTCATCTGCTACAAATATCTCATCTATATTTCGATCTTCAAGAAGCTGTCTGAACATTGCTACTCCTGGTTTTCTTAGTTTTTTTAGATTGTCTTCCACGTTCCAGTTTGTTTATCGGATATGGCAGAAATGTTCTTTAGTCTTCCATTATTCAAAGAATTTATCAAAGAAGAGTTCGG
>MHEI01000044.1:14521-14811 GCA_001805165.1 Nitrospirae bacterium RBG_16_43_11
CTGATATCCACCGGTTTATCATTTCCTGTGTCACTTCAAGATGGAACTGGAGACCATAAATACTGCTTCCAACCCGGTAAGCCTGGTTGGAGAAAAGTTCTGAGCCTGCAAGGTGTACTGCGCCATCAGGGATATCAAACGTATCTCCGTGCCACTGGAATACCTTAATTGTCCCGGGTAAAGAATTGAAGACCTTATCCTGCCTGCTGTCTTTTGTAAGTTTTAGATCGTACCACCCGATCTCCTTCTTTGTCCCTTTTTTTACTTTTGCCCCTGTTGCCTTTGCAATC
>MHEI01000044.1:14858-15755 GCA_001805165.1 Nitrospirae bacterium RBG_16_43_11
AGTTTTTTTTATAAGGATGTCTTCATCTTTAAGATATGGGAACTTATCCTCCTCATAGACATTCATAGGGCCGCCAAGTATTATCATGCCGGAGTAATTGCCGGGATCAGAAGGTACAGGCTCACCATCAAAGAGTCTTACATACTTGTAGCCGATACCTCTCTGCGACATTGCGTTTGCAATTGTGCCGAGGTCTTCACACTCTATATGCTGAAGTACGAGAAATTCTGACACGCTCACTCCTCTTTATAAAGCTGAAACAGGTTCTTTTAATGTTATTGAAAACCGCTCGTGCTTGAATGGATGGACTGAAGGGAATTTCTGGAATAGCCACCCCTTAAAGACCTCTTTACCGCCTTCTTTTATCTCGACATGTATAGCAGGATTAAGGAGTTGAGTGGAGTCTGAAGAATAAATATTACCCTCAATCTTAAGATCAGGTAAGAAATCACCGGTCTGAACTTCAATGTTGCTGCCGGATATTGCAACCTTTCCTCCGATTGGGATATTGTAGTCCTTAGTATTCGCTGTCTGCTTGTCTATTACTGTCAATATGACCCCTTTCCACTTGCCTTTAATGGCATCGGGAATAATAACCTTCATATCTTCTGATGCAGGCATTTCTATATCACCATGGGCTGGCATCATGGATTGTTGTTCAGGTGGTGGAGGCTGAGGTTGTTCCTTCTTAGTGCAGGAAGGTAGAATGAGAATGAAGATAGTCAGAATTGTAAGAATTGTTAAATGTTTTATTGTTTTCATAAGTTGTTGACAGGTACCTCCTTAATTAAATCCGCACTCCGCAATCCACATTCTAAATTGATATGGCGGAGAGGGTGGGATTCGAACCCACGGTGGAGTTATTAGCCCCACAACTGCTTAGCAGGCAGCTGCCTT
>MHEI01000044.1:15899-16680 GCA_001805165.1 Nitrospirae bacterium RBG_16_43_11
TGTCTTTCTACGGCGTTGGACTCCTCGGGAAATCCTCAACGTACTAAAAAGTACGTCTCCGGTTTCCCTCGTCGTCCGCCTTGTAGAAAGTCATTTCTGACGTTCTCAGTTACTGATAATATAATTAAATTCTATTCTTAACTTATCTTCTCCATCCCTCCCATGTAGCTCCTTAGAGCTTCAGGAATTACTACTGTTCCGTCTTCCTGTTGATAATTCTCTAATATTGCCACAAGTGTCCTGCCTACTGCAAGCCCTGAGCCGTTCAAAGTATGGACATATTCAGTCCTTCCTTTAGCGGCTTTATATCTTATATCAGCCCGTCTTGCCTGAAAGTCCTCAAAGTTACTGCACGATGATATCTCTCTGTATGTGTTCTGACCTGGGAGCCATACCTCAATGTCATATGTCTTTGCTGCTGAAAACCCCATGTCACCGGTGCAGAGGGCAACAACCCTGTAAGGAAGACCAAGCCTCTTTAATACCTCTTCCGCATTATTAGTCAGTTTTTCCAGTTCATTATAAGACTCATCAGGCTTGCTGAATTTTACAAGCTCTACCTTGTTGAACTGATGCTGTCTTATTAACCCCCTCGTGTCCTTACCATATGATCCAGCCTCACGCCTGAAGCAAGGTGTATAAGCAGTATAATATAACGGAAGCGCTTCCTCCTGCAATAACTCACCCTGATGAATATTTGTCACAGGCACTTCAGCAGTAGGAATAAGATAGTAACCATCTCTCTCTATCTTAAAAAGTTCATCCTCAAATTTCGGCAACT
>MHEI01000044.1:16761-17243 GCA_001805165.1 Nitrospirae bacterium RBG_16_43_11
CATGAAGTTTATCAATGACCTCTCAAGCAAAGCACCTGGACCTTTAAGCAAAGAAAACCTTGCCCCTGCGATATTGGTTGCACGCTGAAAATCTATAATGTCAAGGTCCTCTCCTATTTCCCAGTGAGGTTTAGGTTCGAAACTGAATGCAGGAATATTCCCCCATTTCCGGATTTCTATATTTCCTTTTTCATTCTCACCAACAGGTACAGATTCATGAGGGATGTTGGGAAGGATTAATAGTATCTCCCGCTCCTGTTCCTCTATACCCCGTATATCTGTCTCCAACTGCTTGATCTCGTCAGAGACTCCTTTCATCTGCTCTAAATACTGGTCAGCGGATTTTCCTTCCCGCTTCAATTTACCTATCTCGTCAGATGCCTTATTTCTCTGGAATCTAAGGTCTTCGACCCGTTTGAGGATGGACATTCTCTCTTCATCAAGCTTTAAAAGGGATGCGAGATCTATAGCCTCACCCCGTT
>MHEI01000045.1:0-121 GCA_001805165.1 Nitrospirae bacterium RBG_16_43_11
CCATCCTGTCATCCGTTTATTCAGAATGATTTTATACTATTATTTACATAAAAATAAAGCCCCTGACTCTAACTATGTCAGGGGCTTTTTGAATTGGTGGAGGCGGCGGGACAGCGTTTCC
>MHEI01000045.1:277-485 GCA_001805165.1 Nitrospirae bacterium RBG_16_43_11
AGTCTCTACAGGGCAGCCCTGAGGTTTGCCCCCTTGCTACCCCTCGGCGTTACCATGACATCCCGGTTCCACTCACCCTCACCAAAGGGGAGAGGGAATGAAGTATAAAGCCGGTATGCCGTCAGGCTTCACCGATGTGAGCCCCGTTTTCACTCTGCCCTTACGGGCAAAGGCGACCCTTGTTGATCGAACCCGCGTCCGGAAACGT
>MHEI01000045.1:597-7046 GCA_001805165.1 Nitrospirae bacterium RBG_16_43_11
CTCCTGCAGGAGGAAAAAGGCAGGCCAGCCTGCTGTTATGACACCCTAACCTGTGGCACAGGCGACCTCAGGCAGGGCGTCGCTGCTTAATTAGGCAGCGAGAGCAAATTCTGCGTTAGCAGTTGTGTTTTCCCGTTTGTTTTATGAGGCCAACGGGACCTCAGCATGCAATCCTGGCATCTTCATCCCCGTCGAAGCCAGTCGCCCCCAAAGCTTCGGGCATAAGAAATGTCTTTCTGCGGCGTTGGACTCCTCAGGGAATCCTCAACGTACTTTTCAAGTACGCCTCCGGTTCCCTTCGTCGTCCGCCTTGCAGAAAGCCATTTCTTACGCCCTCAGTTATGCTATGTTATCAAAGAACAAAGTTTCTGCTTAATGCTGACCGTGCGGTTCATAAGGTTCGTAGAACTCACTATCTATCGCAGCCCGTATATCCTTTATACTGTAACCCTTCTTATCAAGCTCTCTTGCACGTATAGCCTCTGACATGCATATATCGCATCCTGAACCGTGACCATCTGTGAAGCATGTTCTAAGACTCCTGTGACCATGGTCTTCTGCGCAATAACAGTAACAGTATAGATGGTCAAGTACCTCAGGTATCTCAGCCGCTGCTGCATATGCCTCCCGTATCTGGCCGGTAAAATAGGTAGTCGGAACAATAGAGCCCATCTCACCTCCCCTCCAATCCGGGTTGTTTTTATACTCCATATAGACCATAGGCTGACTACTGTCGTGTGGCTGCATATCCTTTTCCACACTTGGTTTCTTGCAGCCAAAACTTACGAAAACAATAACGGATAATATAATTACAAGCAGGCTTTCTTTATTCATACGCGTAAATCTCTTTCTTTATCTGCAGGGCTATTTCTGCCTCTCCCTGAACGCCTGTGCTACTTCCCTCCCGGCATCCCTCTTCTTAATATCCTCCCTCTTATCATAAAGCTTCTTCCCTTTTGCAACACCTACCTCTACCTTTGCAATCCCCCTCTTAAAATAAACCTTCAAGGGAACTAAATTATACCCCTGCTGCTGCAACTTCCCGAAGATCCTGTAAATCTCCTCACGATGGAGAAGAAGCTTACGCCTTCTCCCCTGTTCATGGTTATTTATATTTCCTGCCTTATACGGACTGATATTGCAGTAGAGGAACACCTCTCCCCCCTCTACCCTCGCATGACCATCCTTCAGGCTCACCCCTCCATCACGCATTGATTTAATCTCAGTACCCAGCAACTGTATACCAGCCTCATAGGTATCTTCAATAAAATAATCATGATAAGCCTTTTTATTTGTTGCCACAACACCCTCACTCATAACTTTATAACCCTTTAAAAAATAGAATAAATATTTGAATCTACAGTACAATTATGATAACATAGCGCATAGTCAAAGGCAAACATACGTCAATTTAAGTATTGACAACCCCTTATTAGTTTTTTATGCTTGATAATTCAGTGCCGAAGTGGTGGAATTGGTAGACACGCATGTTTGAGGGGCATGTGGGTTTTCCCGTGGGGGTTCAAATCCCCCCTTCGGCACCATTCTTCTTATGACCTCTATAAGTCAGATCCTCTCTGCCACACCAGACAGAGCCGCATTAATAGATAGTCTTAAAAATTACATATCAAAAAAGCGCCAGGAGATATATGACCTTCATAAAGATGGCGCTTCCGGTCTTTATATCGTCACACGCATCACAAGCCTTACTGATAAGATAATCTCAGAGTTTTACGATCATGAGGTGAGCAAGTACGAGTCATCTCATAATATTCCGTTAAAAGACAGATGCAGTGTTATCGCAGTAGGCGGTTACGGGCGCGGTGAGTTGAACCCATTCTCAGATATAGACATTATGTTCCTCTATCGTGAAGATGCAAAAGATGCCGTCGAATCAATATCAACCAATATCCTCTACCTTTTATGGGACCTGAGATACAATATCGGGCACAGCGTAAGGACAATAGAAGATTGCATAAAGATTAGCGGAACAGATTTTACGGCAAGGACTGCAATGATGGAATCAAGGATGATTACAGGCAGTGAGTCCCTGTCTGAAGAATTTCAAAAGACATTTATGGAAAAGGTCATAGACAGGAATGTACGGGCATATATAGATGAGCGCTTAAAGAATATGCGTGAGAGATACAAACAGTTCGGCACATCCATCTATCTGGTCGAACCTAATGTCAAAGAGGGTAAGGGCGGTCTGAGGGATATACACTGCCTCAGATGGGTAACGATTGCAAGATACAGGATAGATACGCTGACTGAATTTCATAAGCAGGGATATATAACAAAAGTAGGATACCAGGAGCTTACCGATGCAAAGGACTTTCTGCTGAAGGTCAGGAATGAACTGCACTTCCATGCAAATAAGGCATCTGATGTCCTTACTGTTGAAGATCAGTTAAGGAATGCAAAACTATTTGGTTACACAGATGAACCGCACCGCCTCGGTGTTGAGTCGTTTATGAAAGACTACTACATGCACGCATCCCATATCCATGACATCTCCACAAGGGCGATTGAGAAGGCCCTGCCGGTTCAGAAGTGGAAGAAGGGCCTGGATTCTATAACCTCCAGGTTTGTCAAACCATGTTATGTGTTGACGAAGGACACTATACACGTGCCCGATCGGTATCAGGATGTATTTTTCAGCGATGGTAAAAATGCCGTGTATCTGTTTTATCTGTCATTAATACATCATTTGAAGATATCCACCCATACGATGAGTATGCTTTATCGTAACTCAAGTAAAGTGTCCAATGAGCTTTACCGGTCTCCTGATATTAACAAGATATTCCGGATGATACTCTCCTGGCCACAGGGTGTCGCAGAGACAATACGGGAGATGCACAGGGTAAAGCTCCTGCAAAAACTGATACCTGAATTTGAGAGGATATCCTGTTATGCCTCTTATGATTATTATCACAAGTATACTGTAGATGAGCACAGTTTTCTTGCTGTACAAATGGCTGAAGAGCTTCTGGATTCTCACAGTTATATTGCAAAGGTCTACAAGGAGATCAAACGAAAGGATTTACTCAACTTAGCCCTGCTGTTGCATGACGCCGGCAAGGGAAGTGGTGAAGACCACTCGGTCAGAGGCAGCAGGATTGCAGAAAGGGTTGCACGACAACTGAGCTTCAGCGATGAGGAGACAGGCTTGCTTGTCTTACTTATTCAACATCACCTCATCATGCCTAATACAGCATTCAGGAGGGATCTTAGTGATTACAAGGTTATCCTTCTTATTGCCGGCCTGGTGGCGAAACCGGAGGTACTGAAAAAGCTATTCATCCTCAGTTATGCTGATATCAAGGCCGTTGGACCTGAGACATGGAACGAATGGAAGGAAAATCTTTTAAGCGACCTTTATTACAAGGTGATGGAAGAGTTGGCCGGCACACGGGCTATATATTCTGAGGAAGAAATGATTGTTAAGATTAAGAAGGAAATCGGTGAAAAACTCTGCCTCATCCACCCCCCTGCCTGGCTTGATGAACAACTGCAGGATATGGAGACACGCTATCTCCTCATTACTGCGCCTGAAAAGATAATGAATCACCTCCATATGATTAACAAACTCAAAATGGAACCGGAAGAGAAGGTACTCGTGGATGTCACACTGGATAAAGGGATGGCTGAGTTTACGATATACACATATGATAATATTACACCCGGACTATTTTCAAAGATCGCCGGGGTGCTTGCCGCAGCAGGATATAATATTCTGGATGTCCAGGTTTTTACAACAAAGAAGGGGATCGTTGTGGACTCATTCCATGCACAGGATCCCTATCCCGAAGGCGTCTCTTCACAGCTCCGTCAGGTCACTGTAAAAAAGCATATAGGTGAGGTGCTCCTTGGAACGACCAATGTTGAAAGCCTGTTCGGGAAGTATGCAAATAAACTGCCCAAGAGAAAGACAATCACTATAGCAACACAAACAAAGGTTGAGATAGACAACGAATCCTCTGATGACTTTACTATTATAGATGTATTTACGGCAGACAAACAGGGTCTCCTGTATGTAATCACGAAAACCATATTTGAACTGGGTCTCTCAGTATTCTCATCAAAGATAGCTACACATGTTGAGCAGATCGTGGATGTATTCTACGTGAAAGAGCTGTCAGGGCATAAGATTACGGAACCGGAAAGGATTACGGAGATAAAAAACAGATTACTTGATGCGATTGAAGAGTATCAAAAGATGTGATATTCCAAGACCTGAACCCCCAGCCCCCACCCCTTCGAATTCTCTCAGGGCAGGCCTATCCCTTATCAGGTTTATTTATTAACCAGTTTAGCTTGCAGTTTAATCTCAGTACCGGTCAGGGCCCTGGAGACGGGGCAAGCCTTCTTTGTAATTTCAGCCTTCTCCATGAATAGCTGCTCATCTATTCCAGGGACTTCGGCTTCAGTATCGAGGGTAATGGAAGTAATTTTAAAACCCTCTTCCAGTTTTTCAATCTTGACACCGGCATTTGTGTGAATGCGTCGCGGTGTGTAACCCGATTGTGCAAGCCCGTTAGCTAAGGCCATGGAAAAACAGCCGGCAAGCGCTGCTCCGATCAGCTCTTCAGGGTTGGTGCCTGTCCCCTCTTCAAATCGTGAAGAAAAAGAATATGCCCCTTCAAAAGCACCACTTCCCAGTTTCATACGGCCCCTGCCCTCTTTCAGATTTCCTTCCCAAACAGCATCTGCTTTACGTACAGGCATAGTGAACACCTCCTTTAAGTTCTTTGTCAACCAATCGTAAAAGATGGCTTGTAATATATTTTTTTGGGGTGAGCGAGGGGACTTGAACCCCCAACCTCTGGAGCCACAGTCCAGAGCTCTGACCAGTTGAGCTACGCCCACCATAATGTGTGCTGCGGTTCTACAGAATGGAACTAATTTTAACTTTATTTGTGACAGGATGTCAATATTTTAAAATAGCAGAACAGATTGACAAATCTTTTCCTATTCCTTACAATATAGTAAGGAATATAATCCTTACAATGAGGTAATGAAATGCCGGTAGCAAAAGTAACGAGTAAGGGGCAGATTACTCTGCCCAAAGAGGTACGGGACAGCATTGGGATCTCGCCTGGAGAAGAAGTGGAGTTTCAGAAGGAAGAAAACGGATATCTCCTGAAGAAGAAGGTCAGACGCTCGCCATTTGACAGGTTTGTGGGTTATCTGAAAGAAAAGAAAGGTAAATCCCCGGATAAGATAATCGAAGAGTTGCGTGGGAAATGATCACAGCCCTGGATACAAATATCCTGCTGGATATACTTATTCCAAATGCGAAATATGCCAGGAGTTCAAAGTCTCTGATTGACGATGCCTTCCGCAAAGGCAGCCTCGTTATGAGTGAAATCGTATATGCTGAGCTTTGTTCCCAGTTCCCTTCAAAGAATGACCTTGACCTGTTCATTATAGAGACAGGAATTCGATTAGTCCCATCGAGTACTGATTCATTGTATTCGGCCAGCCTTGCATGGAAAGAGTACCTTACCGCAAAGGGTAAAAAAAGCGAAATATGTCCTCAGTGTGGGTCAAAATTACAATGGAACTGCCTTAAATGTGAGAAAAGGATTCCTGTCAGGCAGCATATACTAAGTGACTTCCTTATAGGAGGCCATGCATTAAGGCAGGCTGACCAGCTTTTAACCCGTGACAGGGGATACTATCGCACATACTTTACGGAACTGAAGATTGTAAACCCTGGTTGAAGATACAATTGAAATGGCACATCCAGATTCGGGCGACGGTTCGTGTCAGGCCATCAAATCTTTATTTGGACAACAACTCCCTTGCCATAGCCAGCGCCTTCTCACTGCTATTTACCTCACCTGTATCCTGTGCGCTTCGTATCTGCTCAAGAATGCGTCCCATTTCAGGTCCAGGCTCCATTCCGAGGGCGATCAGGTCTCTGCCGGTAATCAGGTCTCTTCTTTCAAGCCTGTTTTTGATAACCTCATAATAATCTTTAATAGTTTCTGTTGACCACCGATGGAAATATTCCCTCTCCTCTGTGCTTGAATCAGGGCCTAAGGTGCTTTTTACATCTGCCATTGCAACAATAACAGAGGGGACTGCGTCATCTTTCATCTTCCGGAACCATTTCATCTTTGTGGCTGGTTTTACACCATGTTTCGCAAGACTCAGGACATGCAAATGCTCAGCAATTAATAGTTTTAGAAAGTCCCTGTCACGGTTTGACATTCTTAATCTCTCTGCAATAACATCCATTAGTCCTGTCCCTTTTTCATCATGGCCGTAAAAGGTAATGCGGCCGGTATCAGGCTTTACTTCACGGCATGCAGGTTTCCCGATATCATGTAAAAGGGCAGCAAGCTTTGTGAACGGCAACCGGTTGTCCCGGCCAAGATTCATTGTAACATCATCCGGAAATACAGCCTCCCTGTCATTTTCCTTGTCATGCTTCCCATTCC
>MHEI01000045.1:7224-7318 GCA_001805165.1 Nitrospirae bacterium RBG_16_43_11
GGCATTCTGAGTGCACCCCTTCATTGACCTGATCTCAGGGAAGATTAATTCTAATATCCCAAGCTGGTCCATTTGATTAATAAACAGCGCACTA
>MHEI01000045.1:7426-7611 GCA_001805165.1 Nitrospirae bacterium RBG_16_43_11
TGATCTGATCCAGGGTTGAAGGTTCTATGTCAAAATTTAAAACTGCTGAGAAACGAAATGCCCTTAATATCCTGAGCGGGTCAGAGATAAAGGCATCACTCCGGACTGACTTTATAATCTTATGCTTAATATCATGAGAACCGTTCATTGGATCCAAAGTCCCCGCAATACTGCCATCCCTGTTA
>MHEI01000045.1:7841-7960 GCA_001805165.1 Nitrospirae bacterium RBG_16_43_11
TGTCCATTGGAGGCACGTTTAACAACATATCACGGACAGTCCCGCCAATCAGAAACAACTGCGGCATGTCTTCAGGGTATTTATGCAGCCATTCTTTAAGTGACGTTATGTTCATACTA
>MHEI01000046.1:0-5123 GCA_001805165.1 Nitrospirae bacterium RBG_16_43_11
TAAATTAAATTCCGCACTCCGCATTCCGCACTTATATTGCTTCTCTTACTGTCTGGGCTATCCTGGCAAACCCTGCCGGGTCATTAACTGCAATGTCTGCAAGCACCTTCCTGTCTAAATTGATACCTGCTGTCTTGAGACCGCTGATAAACTTGCTGTAAGAAAGTCCGTGTACTCGTATTGCTGCGTTAATCCTGACGATCCAGAGACTTCTGAAACTTCTTTTCTTCTGCCTCCTGTCCCGGTAGGCATAACCAAGGGCCTTATCAACTGCCTCTGTAGCAGTCCTGAACAGCCGGTGTCTGCCGCCCCAGTATCCTTTTGCCGCTTTCATCACCTTCTTGCGGCGTTGTCTTGTTTTTGGTCCACCTTTTGCGCGTGGCATTGTTGTTTAACCTCCTTTAATAATTAAAAGTTCAAAAAATCGGCTTCATTTTAAATTTTGTTTATCCATAAGGTATAAGCTTTTTCACATTCTTCTCATTACTCGCATGAACTAATGCAGCCCGCTTCAATGCCCTCTTTCTGCTTGAGCTTTTCTTGGTCAGCAGATGATTTCCTGAAGCCCTGCTTCTTTTTACCTTGCCGGTTCCTGTCAGTTTAAAGCGCTTTGATGCGCCCTTGTGTGTTTTGAGCTTAGTTTTAGCCATTTTCCCTCCCTTCTGCAGTTGTTCCGGCTTCTGTACCTGCCCCCTTTGTTTTTTGTGCATCTGATTTGGGAGAGATTATCATTATCATGCTGTTTCCCTCCATCTTGGCAGGTACTTCCACCACTCCTATATCTTTTACTCCTTCTGCAAATATATCCATTATACCCTTTGCAGTCGCCCTATATGCCATCTCTCTTCCCCTGAAAGTCAGTGTAATCTTTGCCTTATTCTTATCTTCCAGGAATCTCCTGACATTGCGAATTTTTACTTCGATGTCATGTTTGTCGGTATAAGGTCTCACCTTGACCTCTTTAAGCTGCATACTCCGTTGATGCTGTCTTGCACCGTGGTGCTTCTTTGCCAGCTCATATTTATATTTGCCAAAGTCCATGATGCGGCAGACAGGAGGTTTCGCCGTAGGAGCAACCTCTACCAGGTCAAGGCCAAATTCTCCGGCCTTTTGAATCGCCTGATATGTTTGCAATATCCCAAGCTGTTCACCCTCCGGACCGATAACACGAACTTCTTTAACTCTTATTTCTCTGTTAACTCTTATCCTTGGCTCAGCGATTTTCTATCACCCCCTCTTAGTTGACGCTGAAAAACGCCCATCTGCGGCGTCAGGACTTAAAATTTGAGCTTCAACGTACAACACAGTACGCCTCAGCTCAAATTTCAAGTCCTTCCTTGCACCTGGGCATTTTTGAGCGTCAACTGCTTAATTATCGTTTAAGGCTAATCTCCTGTGTTACTTTGTTAACTGCTTCTTCAAGAGGCAATGCCCCTATGTCGCCTTCTTTACGCATTCTTACGGCAACATTGCGGGATTCTGCCTCCCTGCCGCCTATTATAAACATATACGGGATTTTTTCCAACTGTGCCTCACGTATCTTATGTCCGATCTTCTCATTTCTATTATCTGTTTCCACACGGACACCTGCGCTGTCTAAATTATGCCTTACTTCCTCTGCGTATTCGTTCTGCTTATCTGTTATTGGAAGGACCTTAACCTGTACAGGTGACAGCCATAATGGGAATGCACCCGCATAATGCTCTATCAGTATACCAAAGAACCTCTCCAGAGACCCCATAAGCGCCCTGTGTATCATGATCGGCTGATGCTGCCGGCCGTCTTCTCCAACATAAGACAGGGAGAATTTTTCAGGGAGGTTAAAATCAACCTGGATTGTGGTACATTGCCAGGCACGATCCAATACATCCTTTATCTTGATGTCTATCTTAGGGCCATAGAAAACTCCTTCACCCGGGTCTATCTGATAAGGGAGACCTTTTATTTCAAGGGCATTCCGTAGTGCATCCGTAGCCTTTTCCCAGTTATCAACTGTTCCCACATATTTCTCCGGTCTTGTAGATAGATATATGTCATATCTGTCAAATCCGTATGTGGTAAGTAACTCAACAGTAAAGTCCAGTATGGAAGTTATCTCATCCTGAATCTGATCAGGCCGGCAGAATATATGAGCATCATCCTGAGTAAAGCCTCTGACCCTCAAAAGACCGTGTAATACCCCTGACCTTTCATAACGGTATACAGTACCAAGTTCAGCCCACCTTATCGGAAGGTCCCGGTAACTGTTCAATTTGGATTTATAAATCATTATGTGGAAAGGGCAGTTCATAGGTTTTAACTGGAAGTCCTGTCCTTCAACCTCCATGGGTTTATACATATTAGCCTGATAAAACTCCGTGTGACCGCTTGTTTTCCAGAGATCAAGTTTGGCAATATGAGGAGAATAGAGTAGTTTGTACCCGTGCCTGAGGTGTTCCTCTCTCCAGAAGTCCTCAATAGTCTTTCGTATTATAGCCCCTTTAGGATGCCATAATATGAGGCCGGCCCCGATGTCGTCATGGATGCTGAATAGATCCAGTTCTTTTCCGAGCTTCCGGTGGTCCCTCTTTTTTATTTCCTCTAATTTGTCAAGATAATTGTCAAGTTCTGTTTGTGTGGGGAATGCTGTCCCATATATTCGTTGCAGCATCCTGTTATTTTCATCTCCCCGCCAGTAAGCGCCTGCAGTATTAAGGAGCTTAAATGACCTTATTCTGCCGGTAGATGGAATATGAGGCCCCCTGCATAAATCCAGGAAATCTCCCTGCTTATAGCAGGATACGGTCTTATCCGGTATCTCGCTGATTATTTCAACCTTGTAATTCTCACCCATTTTGTCAAAGAGCTTTATGGCCTCTTCCTTAGGCATCTCCATACGTTCAATAGCCATATTCTTTCCTGCCAGCTCTTTCATCCTCTTTTCTATTCTGATGAGGTCATCAGCCGTAAATGTTTTTTCACAGTCAAAGTCGTAATAAAACCCGTCCTCTATGGCCGGGCCTATGGTTACCCTGACTTCCGGATAGAGCTCTTTTACTGCCTGAGCCATAAGGTGGCTTGTGCTGTGCCTGAGAACTTCCAGGCCCTCGGGAGACGAGATATTAATCCACTCTATTTCTGTGCCTTCTGTTACAGGAGTGTTTAAATCTGCAGGCTGGCCGTTAATTTTAGCAGCAATTATCTCAGGGTCTTCCTTGCCTTTAGCTTTTAAAATTTCTATAAGTGTCATGACTTTACAAAGATTGGACATGTTAACATCTATGGCTGGTAGTGTCAAGCCATATAGAAATCGTTCTTGATTGTTACTGTAACACTTCTTATAATGCCTCTATGTTATTGCTGAGATTGTCTGTAAGTTTTTTGCTGATATGTGTTCTATTGTCCAGCGGTATGGCGGTGCAGACAGATGCACTCCTTATTGATAAGATAGCTGCAGTCGTGGATGGTGAGGTAATTACCTACAAGGATGTGCAAGTTGCAGCAATCCTCAAACTGTCTGGAGGGGATGAGAAGGAAGTGCTTCAGACCCTGATTGACAGGATACTCTTACTGAGAGAGGCGGAGAAATTCAAAATAACGGAGAACGGCGAAGATAGCCGGAGGATTCAAAAGATGCTTGATGACCTGAAATCGTCATTAACCGAAGAGAGGTTCTATAACGTCTTAAGAGAACAAAACCTCACAGAGTCAGAAGTTATTAAGATGATAAAGGATAAAGTCAGGGCTGAAAAGTTTATAGACTTCAGGATAAACTTCTTTGTGGTTATATCAAATGACAGTATTAACGCATTCTATGTAGAACACAGCGAAGAGTTCGGGGAGAAACCCTTATCAGAGGTTTATGAACATATAAAGACGCAATTATTCAGTATGGAATCTGAGAAACGACTGGAAGAATACTTAAAGGGACTGAGGAAGCGGGTGAAGATATTGGTTAATTTATAGTGTTGTATTCCTGGTGGAGCTGAGCGGGATCGAACCGCCGACCTCTTGAATGCCATTCAAGCGCTCTCCCAACTGAGCTACAGCCCCGTAATATTTTTCCTTACTCCGGCAATGTTACATTTATGCTTATTTGTTGTCAAGTATCAGATAGGTTTCCTAACTTGACAACAACGGTGTAAAAGGGTTAGTTTATCCGAGTCAGAAATGGAGGAAATTATAATGGGGCTTCTTTCCGGTAAAAAGGGTATCATATTCGGTGTTGCGAATGAGCGAAGCATTGCATGGGCTATTGCAGAGGCGCTTCACAGGGAAGGGGCAGAGCTTGCCTTTACATTTGCAGGTGAGGTGCTTGAAAAGCGCGTAAGGCCGCTGGCACAGGGGGTTGGTTCCAAAATCATAGAGCCTTGTGACGTAACGCGGGATAGTGATATAGAGAATGTATTTAATAAGGTCAGGGAAACATTCGGGGGGCTTGATATAGTTGTCCACTCGATAGCCTTTGCAAACAGGGATGAGTTAAAAGGTGAGTATCTTAATACGTCAAGAGAGGGTTTCAGGATTGCCATGGATGTAAGTGTGTATTCTCTCGCGGCTATTGTGAGACATGCCGCACCATTAATGGAAGGCCGTGCCGGAAGTATAATAACACTCTCCTATTATGGGTCAGAAAAGGTGGTGCCAAATTACAATGTAATGGGTGTTGCCAAGGCAGCGCTTGAGGCAAGCGTCCGTTATCTTGCAGTTGACCTTGGTCCCAAAGGGATAAGGGTGAACACCATTTCTCCAGGTCCGATAAAAACCCTGGCTGCTTCAGGCATCGGAGGATTCCGGGAGATGCTTCAGCATGTAGCAGAGAAGTCCCCTTTAAAAAGGAATGTAACGGCTGAAGAGGTGGGCAAGACAGCCCTGTATCTATGCAGTGACCTTGGCAGTGGAGTGACCGGTGAGGTAATTTATGTAGATGGGGGATATAACATAGTAGGTATGTAAAGGGCTTTAGAGGAGTATCTTTACTTCCTTCGTCTGTGACTCTTTCCTTGATCCCACTGAACTGGTGCAGTAGACACACATGTAGTCATAGAGGTCACCGTCTGCCAGGACGAGCAGAAGTCTTTCTCTGACAGGTACTGCCTGTTTGCATCCGGAGCAGAACAGCATGGATGCCTTGAACTGCTCAA
>MHEI01000046.1:5143-6554 GCA_001805165.1 Nitrospirae bacterium RBG_16_43_11
TTATTCATAGCGCCAGCATCCTCTCCAGTGCTATCTTTGCCCATCTCTTCTCTTCTTCAGGCACGGTTATCCGGTTAACAACATTACCTTCTACAAGATTTTCCAGTACCCAGCACAAATGCTGCGGATCAATCCTGTACATAGTGGAACATAGACATACTGTGGTGGAAAGGAAGAATATAGTCTTATCAGGCTGTTCTTTCCTGAGACGGTTTACAAGATTTATCTCTGTTCCTATAGCCCATACTGTACCAGCCGGAGCCGCTTTTACCGTCTTGATAATATATTCCGTAGACCCGCATAGATCAGATAATTCTACAACCTCTCTGCGGCATTCAGGGTGGACTATTATATTTACCCCAGGATACTTTTCCCTGAAATATTCTATATGTTTTGGCAGAAACAGCATATGGACACTGCAGAATCCATCCCACAGGATTACCTTTGCCTTCTTAATTTCAGCCTCACTATTTCCACCCATAGGTGCATCCCTGTGCCATAGAATAATCTCATCTTCAGGAATACCTGACCTTATTGCGCTGTTCCTCCCAAGGTGCTCGTCAGGGAAGAAGAAGACCTTTTCACGTTCACCCAGTGCCCATCTCATAATCTTTTCAGCAGAAGAAGATGTACAGATTGCTCCTCCCTTTTTCCCGCAGAATGCCTTTAAGTCAGCCGAAGAGTTTATGTATGTAACCGGCAGTACATTCTCCTCACCTGCAACATTCGCAATTTCCTTCCATGCCTTTTCCACCCTGTATAAGTCAGCCATGTCAGCCATGGAACAACCGGCGGTAAGATCCGGCAGTATAACCTTCTGATTGTCCCCTGTGACTATGTCAGCAGTCTCTGCCATAAAGTGCACCCCGCAGAAGACTATGAATTCACGGGCGCTTTTAGCAGCCTCCTGTGAAAGTTTAAGTGAATCCCCCCGGAAGTCAGCGAATTTTATTACATCATCCTGCTGGTAGTGATGTCCCAAAATGAGCAGACGCTGATCCAGCGACTTTCTTGCCTTTGTTATCCGTTCATCCAGTTCCTTTTCGGATAAGTTCAGGTAATCTTCTATTGAGTATGTATTACTCACAGTCATATAAACATTATAGTATATGAACTTCAATAAAATCAATTAGTTTCAGTGCTATAGTATATTTTTGCTGCGCCGATAATAAAATCACCGTGAAAGATCGTTTGAAGACATACCTATTCCTTGTTTTCATTCTCTTTCTGGTCATTTATCTTACCTCTGAGCACCTTGCCAAAAAGATAGACGACGAAGTTGAATTATATAACCAACATGTTTCTCTATTGTATAATTCTCATGAAGTCCTTTACCACATAACAGCCATTCAGGAAGGAATCTACAGTTTGGAATATGGTACCATTGAAAGTGCTGAGCCGATAAAGGCGC
>MHEI01000046.1:6585-6932 GCA_001805165.1 Nitrospirae bacterium RBG_16_43_11
AGCTATATATTTTATACAAGAGGGGATGATGATGCATTCAAAGGTTATGCTAATAATTTGGATGCAATACAAAATCTGTACCCGAAGTTTGTGGCACAGGTAAATAAGGCAACATCAGTACTTGATGCCAGAGAGGGGAGAAAACATATAGAAGAGACGATAGAGATCAGCAAGAGGATGGAGTTCTTTCTCAATCAGATTGATAAGTATATGGATGGAGAGCATACAGCAGTCAAAGTATTTCTTCCTACTATAACAGCTAAGATGAAATGGATAAGGAATATTACCGGTATCCTGTTTTTTTGTGTCATCGTGATACTTTCAGTAATGTGTTTTAACTCATGCAA
>MHEI01000047.1 GCA_001805165.1 Nitrospirae bacterium RBG_16_43_11
GAATCGTATCCGGTCGTGGAAAAGATGGCCGCATCCCTGGGATTAAAGATCGCTGAGATGATAGAAAACACCAAGGTCATTCAATCCCTCGACATAAAGCGGTTTGTTGATGATCAGGCCGGGGTTTACACGCTAAGCGATATCCGGGAGGAGCTGTTAAAACCCGGGAGGGACCCGCGTGAGAAGTTTGTTGCTGCCACCTTTAGAGAAGACGTGAAGGAGATCACTGATCTGCAGGAGGGGATGGTACTGGAAGGGACCGTGACCAACGTCACCAATTTCGGCGCATTTGTGGACATCGGGGTCCACCAGGACGGTCTTGTTCACATCTCAGAGCTTTCCAATAAATTCATCAAGGACCCGAAAGAGGCCGTGCGGGTCGGGGAAGTGGTCAAGGTCAAAGTCCTTTCAATAGATGTGCCCATGAAAAGGATCTCCCTTTCAATAAAGGCACTTCTTCCACCGGCAGGCCCCCGGAGCCTGTCCGATCAACTCACTGCACTCAAGACAAGATTTGAGAAAAAGCTATAAGGGGAAGAGGCCCCTGACTCACCCCGCCTTCCAATACTCTTCAATGGCATCCAGCAGCCGCTGTTTGATCTCTCATATTATTATAAAGACATATTCATAAAGGCTACTTGACAAAAGTTAACGTGTAAGTTAACATTCCTTTTGTGAGTAGAACCATCACTTTCTATAAAACATCCGATGGTAAATGCCCGATACAAGATTTTCTCGATTCTTTGCCAGGAAAGGCCGCACAGAAAGTAACATGGGTTCTTAAACTCATAGAGGATTTGGATATTGTTCCGTCCTCATATTTGAAGAAGCTTGCAGGGACGGAAGAAATATGGGAATGCAGAATAACGCTCGGCTCAAATGCCTATAGAATATTTTGTTTCTTTATAGAAAATTCCGTGGTCGTGTTGACCCATGGATTTACAAAAAAGAGTCAAAAAACGCAAAAGACAGAAATAGAAAGGGCCGAGGCTTATAGAAAAGATTTTTTAGAAAGGAGGACGAAACCATGAGTGACCTGAAAAAATATATCAATGAAAGAAAAAAGAGAGACAAGAAATTTGCCGCGGGATATGATGAAGGATACGAGCAGTTTAAGGTAGGGGTAATGCTCCGGCAAGCACGTGAAGCGGCAGGACTGACCCAGGAAGAGCTTGCCCGCAGGCTTAAAACTAAAAAGACTGCAATCTCACGGATAGAGAATCATGCAGAAGACATTAAACTGTCAACTTTAGAACGAGTTGCTTTGGCATTGGGGAAACATCTTGAGGTTAAAATTGCCTGATATTGAATCCTAACTGGATGTAATAAATACTGAAAGGGGCGTAGCCTTTAGTGCGTCTATCCCTCGTTCGCGATACAGAGCTATCCATTTGTAGATAGTCCGACGGTTCATCCCCAGTGCCTTAATGACAATTTCAGGGCTCTCGCCTTGCCCTATACGCTGCACTGCCCGTATTCTAAGTGCTTCCAAAACATCATGTTTCAGTTTTCTACCATCAGTTTCTCTCATGCCTCCTATTATACCATAATGAGGCGTTACTTATGAACTGATTAGTAATTTCTCGTACAATATTTTAGATGACACAAACTTCATCGCCCATGTCAAGGCACCGCCGGTTGAAGGTAAGGCAAACGATGCCCTTGTCAGGCTGTTAAGCATTTACTTCGGAGTCCCAAAGAGCAAGATCCTGATTATCAAGGGAACTACAAGCAAATATAAACTGGTTGAGATAGAGGGATAGGGGAACTAATTATGCAGGAGCGCCCTTTTGTATCTGGTAATCAATCAATCGCCGTATGGAACATGCTCTTAATCTTTATGATCTAAATTGTTCTCTCGGTCATAGCAGGCTCATAAAGATGGTAAGTGTTCTTACCATCTTCCTTAGCCCTGTACATTGCGATGTCGGCGTTCTTAAGAAGGGTATTGACATCCTCTCCGTCATCGGGAAATATACTGATACCTATACTTGTTGAAACAAAACAGACTTGCCCGTTTAGAACAAACGGTTTTTTAAATTCTGAAAATATATGTTCAACTACCTTAGTAATATTCTCAACCCTCTTAAGATCCTCTATAAGAATTATAAACTCGTCTCCACCATGCCGTGCCAGTGTATCACTGGACCGCGTAAGTTTTTTCAGTCTCTCAGTCACCTCTTTGAGCAGATTGTCACCTTCAGCATGTCCTAATGAGTCATTAATATTTTTAAAGTTATCGAGATCAAGGAATAGGATTGCTGCAAGGCTTTTGTTCCTTCTTCCACGGGCCAGTAACTGATTAAGACGGTCGATGAGAAGAGTTCTGTTCGGAAGTCCGGTAAGTTGGTCATGATATGCCATTTTTAAGATTATCTCTTCGGAATTCTTTCGCTCGGTGATGTCTTCCATTATTATGATGAAATGAGTGATAACTCCTTCTTCATTAGTGAGTGGTGATATTGATGCATTTTCCCAGTAGAATTCACCATTTTTTTTCTTGTTATAAAATTCTCCTCTCCACTCTTTACCAGATGTGATCGTATCCCATAATTGTTTATAGGATTCAGGTTTATTTATGCCGGATTCTAAGATTTGAGGCTTCTGCCCGATAGCCTCTTCATATGTGTATCCGGTCAATTTCGTAAACCTGGGATTGACATATTCGATATTGCCTTTGATGTCTGTAATTACAACCGAGTTTGGGCTTTGTTCGACAGCAAGAGTTAATTTATGAAGTTGTTGTTCATTATTGTTAATGTCTGAGACCATACTATTGAATCCGTCTGTCAGCGATTGTAGTTCCTTAATAGATGACACTGCCTGACTTGGGGAATAATCCCTGTTGCCGGGGCGTTTAAAATCAGACGATAACAATTCTATAGGATTAATAATGCGCTTAACTAATGCCAGCCCTAAAAAGGTGAATATTGAAAGAACGCCAACAGTGATTGCTGTGATTTGGAGCAAGATATTGTAAATGTGTTTTGTGATTTGCTGTTGTGGAATTTCAGATATTACGCCCCAATTCACTATATTTATGGGTGAAACTGTTCCAAATACTATGTTTCCGCTCAGTCCTTTATATGTCCTTTCCACCTTCCAGTCACTGTCTGCAAGCAAGGCCCGGATAATATCAAGCGGTGTCGCCAAATGTCCCACATCATACTTCATGTCTGCATGGGGAGTCAGTATGCTTCCACGCCCATCTACCAGGTAGGTAATTACTCCTGGCCGAGCAAGTCGTGGCTCAAGAGTTTGCCATAATATTGTCGCATCTACTTTTGCCAGCAATACACCTGTCGGATGTTCGAGTGGACCTACCGGTACTACAATATCAAATAACTGAAAACCTGCATAGTTTGTGATTGGACCAATGTATGTTCTCCCGTGCATGGGAATGACAAACGTTGCTGACAGCTTGTCAGGAATAAGATCGTTGGATAGTAGCCATTGATAATTTTCAATGAAACGATCTGATCTGAAATGATCAAGGCTGGAAATAATTCCGCCATCAGCACCGAGGATAAGCAATGTATTGATCGCTCCTACACGCTTCATGATAGACCTCAATAGTTCATTCAATAAATGCTTATTCCTATCCTTGTCTAAAGTGTACGCTATGGGATCACTCTCGTGATTCAGGATGGTGATAAGTCGTGAGACTTCGTTTTCTACATGGAGTGCAGCGACCTCATTGTAACGTGTTTCCTTCAACAGCGCACTCTCAAGAAAAGCAGAATGTAGTTTGAGAACGACCAGCACTAATATAATAAGTGTGGGCAGCAAACCCACAAGTCCAATTAGTCCATACCAGGAATATTTTAGGGAAATTTTAAACTTCATTGTAAAGATATTTTACTCATTTAACGGCCAACACTGCCTTCTCTACAAACCGGGTATCAATAAAGGAAGCTAAGTCATCCGGCGATTCTTTCCAGAGACCCATATCAACTAACTTCTGTGACATGGCACTAAGCTCATCTATCGTCGGAACCATGTCTGTGTAGTCTATCCAGTCAGGTGTAGTCAGTACTTTTTCAAAGACTGAGGCATTGGAACCGGTAAAGTCTTCCCCCATTACTGCTGCTTCATGAGGGTTTGCCTCAATATACCGCCCGCTACGCACGAGGGCATTGATAAGTTCCTGAAGTTGTTCGGGTTGTCCATTGATGAACTGGTCTGTGGCAATGAACACATGATCCATGTGGTCTTTCCAGATCTTAGGGGAGATTGACGCCATCCAGCCCACACCGAGTTCTACAGACTTGTTACCTTCCGGCTCACCTACCATAAAGCCATCTATTTCACCACTACGCAGGGAGTTAATCATGTCTCGCGGAGGCATGCCTATTATGGTGACTTTATCAAGGGAGATGTTGTGTTGTTTTAATGTCATATGTAACAAGACGTTGTGCTGGGAATAGATGTGAGGTACAGCAATGATAGTTTTCCTGTCTTTAAGTGCATCAATGGACTTTATCTTTTTGGAGAGCACAAAGCTATTACCGTTTCTGTCGGCCTTGAGTACAATCTTGACCGGAAAACCATCACGAATCATTTCCATAGCCAGGGGTGAAAGAATAAAAGTACCTGCCAGCCTGCCGGTTTTAAGATCTTTCATCACATCTTTCCAGTCGTGGTTTTGAACAGTCTTAAGCCTGAAAGTAGTAAGATCGTCCTGGTACTTCTTCTCAACAACAGCTAACGGGAGATGTCCACCGCAAATTAGACGGCCTACTGTTACTTCAAGTTTATTTATGACGCCAGCTTCACGATGTGAATTTTTATCGCAGGCAGTGCCTAAGGAAAATATAAAAAACAATAAAAATAATTTCCATAGACTAATTATTTTGGCTGGGTGAGACATTAATCCAACTCCTTTCTTTGTTAGGTAGCACCTTTTTGATTAACCTCCCACTCCTCATAAATATCGGCATATCGAACTTATATATAAGATTACTTTATCGTATTTAGTAAGAATTTTATGCTGTCCTGAAGAGTTGTATTTCGGAGCACAAAAGAAAGAATGTTTCTCTTAATTTCTACTTCAAATAGAGTATAATTAACCTCAATAATGCATTAATCCACAACTGGTGTGTGTCAAGGAATTCTTAAGGGCTTTTCAAGGGTCGTCAGCGGTGGGCATGGGTGAAATTTATATTTTAGTACATTCCGTACATTCCGGGGCCACCATACTTAATTCCTTACCTATTATTGTTAAATCACCTTCCGATG
>MHEI01000048.1:0-5050 GCA_001805165.1 Nitrospirae bacterium RBG_16_43_11
TGGAATGCTTATCAAGGATGGACTGGTCTACAGCTATCTCTGCCTCTATGGATGCAGCCATTGTGCGGACGGCATTTGGGTAAATAAATCTTCTTACGAACCCGTTTACGCCATCAGCTCCTACTATATACCTGCATGTAAAGACATCGTCCTTTGTATAGACCTCGTACCCGTTTTTTGAAGTGGTAATGCCACCTACCTTCTTTCCAGTGAGCAGGGTTGCCCCGGCCCGTACAGCCTCATAAGCCAAATGTGAGTCAAACTTGTCACGCATTATCATATATGCCACCGGTTGTTCAGACATAAGAAGGGTGCCCTCTTTTTGTCCATAACTAAAGTAGGCGCCAAAAACTTTAGCCTCAATGAAATCTTTGATGTCTGTATCAAGGACACGGTCAATCTTTAATGAAAGGCCGCCTCCGCATGGTTTGTATCTCGGGAGGTTGTCCTTTTCAAGGATGAGCACGCTTAGTCCTGCTTTTGCAAGCCTGTATGCGGCTGTGGCTCCGGCTGGTCCTGAACCTGCTACTATGACATCGTAGTTTGGCATCGCCCCCCCTTTCTATGAAGATACAATCCTATTCCTATCAGGATAATGACGACACTAATAGCATGCGGCACTGGTACAAGATTAAATAATAATAACGAATCCCCCCTGAAGAATTCAAGGAAAAATCTTATTACCCCGTATCCTATCAAATAAGTTATAAACAACTGTCCGTCGAATGGGACCTTTTTTCTCCAATACCACAATCCCAAAAAAAGAATGAAGCTCATCATCAATTCATATATCTGTGTAGGGTGAAGGGGTATGCCGAGCGGCGCCAGGGAGTTTGGGTCAGTAAAGACAATACCCCATGGAAGGGTTGTCGGTCTGCCATAACTGCATCCGTTCATAGTACATCCTATTCTTCCTATAGCCTGCCCAAGTGCTACGGAAGGTGCAAGGACGTCAGTAAATTTCCATACAGGCAATCCCTTTTTCCTGCAATACCATATCCCTGTAAGCACGCCGCCAAGAACTCCGCCATGAAGCGAGAGTCCTCCCTTCCATATGGCAAGTATCTCCATAGGGTGTGAAAGAAACCATGTGAGTTCTGAGAAGATGACATAGTACAGCCTTGCCCCTATTATTGCGGCTACCAGCAGGTATGAGAGGAGGTCATAGACTAAACCAGGCTGGAAGCCCTTTCTCTTTGCCTCCCTTTCGCCGATTATAGCCCCGGCAATAAAGGCAAGGGCAATCATTACTCCGTAGTATCTGATCTCGACAGAGCCGATCTTGATTAGTATGGGATGCATTACAGCTCCACACTCCACCCTATCCCATGTTTTTGGAACCATGCAGTAATGAATGTGAGTGAGTCTGTAAAAATCATTATACCTACTAATATCAGGAATGCCCCGCTCAGGATGTTTATCCATCTCATATATCGTGTTATAACCTTAAAGGTTGCAATAAAGGTGTTTATGGCAAGGGCTGATATAAAAAAAGGCAAACCAAGCCCAAGAGAGTATACTGCCAGAAGCCCCATCCCCTTTGCGACAGACCCTGTTGTGCTTGCATAAAGGAGGATAGTGCCTAAGATAGGCCCAACGCATGGTGTCCATCCTGCAGCGAATGCCATGCCAACAAGGAAAGATCCTATAAATCCGGCAGGCTTGTTTTCTATATGGAACTTTTTCTCAGAGGAGAGGAAGTTTAATTTGATAACCCCCATTATGTACAACCCGAATAGTACGATAAGTATGCCTCCGATTTTCTGAATTATATCCTGATAGGCAAGAAAGGCCTCTCCTATAAATGTTGCTGATGCCCCGAGGAGGATAAAAACAAATGAGAAACCTCCTATAAAGGCAAGGGAATTTGTGATTGTAATGTACCGTACCCTGGTTTTTTCTTTAGCTGATGTAATATCTTCGAATGTCAGACCGGTTATGTAGGTAACAAAAGAAGGTACGAGTGGGAGGACACAGGGAGATACAAATGAAAGAAAACCTGCCGAAAATGCGACAAAGATAGAAATATGAGAATAATCCATTAGTTAGCCCCTCTCAGACCGCCGACCGATTGAATATCGTTAATTAGCCTGTCCATTTCTGTTTCAAGACCGGTCGTATCTTTGTTAGATATGCCCCCTATATAGATCAATGCCCTATTTTCAGAGGGTACGATACTGATCCAGAGTCTCCTGTGAAATATGAAAAAGGATATAAGAAGCCCAACCATAAGAAGACCGCTTCCCGCCCACACTATATTAACACCAGGGTCTTTAGCTATCTGAAGTTCTGAGTATTGAGGCGCTGTATCCGGATCTATATTTCCATTCTGGTAGAACCATATGCCTTTATATTGCAGTGGGTCGTTTACCTGGATGGTCTTTTTCAATACGCTCTTTCCGTTATCAATAACAGTAATGGTGCTGAAGTAGTCTTTAACCTTGCCATTTTCATAGTAGTCAATCCAGAATTTATCAAGGACAATAGTAAAGTTTCCCTCAGGGACATTTACAGGTACCCCTTCATAGACAGGAAGGAAACCCCTGAAACCTATTGCACTGCTTAGGGCAGCCCCGATAAGAATGAGGAAAATGCTGACATGGCTGATAACGGGTCCCAATCTGCCTATAGCCCCTTTCGTTGCAAAGATGGCTATTTTACCATGATTATCTTCACGCCATAACTTATACTTCCGTCCCTTCAGGGACGATTCTACTTTCCGTTTTGCATCTTCCATATCTCCCTGAAACGGTATTAATGTGTGGTGTCTAAAGTTCAGTACAAGATTATGGGTAAAGTCACAGTCTACTGAAGAATATGCCCTCCAAATGGCGGGGACTCTCTTTGAAAGGCATACGGCAAGGTTGACAGCAAGGAGAACGAGCAGGCTTGAGAACCACCAGCTATGGTAGACATCTGTCAGTCGGATGGTCTGAATCCATCTGTACCACTTTTCACCAAACCTTGTTATGTATTCTTCGGGGCTTAACCCCTGTTCAATCAGCGTCCCTGCTATCGAACCCGAAGCTAATAGGAAAAAGATTGCAACCGCTAATTTAACTGAACTTAAAAAGTTATATATTTTCCTCACTTATGTATTTTCTAAACCTTTTCTCTTGAGCAATAAAATTCATTAAGCGTAGAATAAACCATGCCATGTTTATTGTCAAGAAAACCTGAATTTGAAATTTAAGATTGCATCTGCTACGCTGTTTCCTGCCATCAGGGGGCATTTCTTTGGAGATAGACCGTAAAAAAGTTGTTGCTGTAGTCCTTGTTTTAATCCCGGTACTTATCCTTTATGGCGCTCACGAGGTGTTTAAACCTTTCTACAAGGCGATATTGTGGGCTGTAATTGTCGGTGTGACCTTCTGGCCCGTGAACAAAAAAATCCGCCTCCTGCTCAGAGGGAGAGAGGCCCTGAGTTCATTAATAGCTACTGTTGGTGTGCTTCTTTTTTTTCTTATACCATCTGCATTCTTAATAAAATCTCTCGTAACACAGGTGTCTTATGTTTATGAAAAGGTCTACCCTCAGATACCCATGATTCTGGACAGGATATATCAGCTTATTCCTTTCAAAGATGACAGCCTTAAAGAAAACCTGATAACCAATTTCAAAGATGTCGGGCAAGTTCTGATCAGTTACATGAGTTCAGCAACCGGTAATGTATTGTCAGTTCTGTTCCAGATGAGTGTCACTGTACTGATATTGTATTTTATCTTCCGTGACGGGGAAAGGTTCATAGAGAGGCTTAGAAACTCTATGCTGATACCTTCAGAGGAAATAGATATTTTTGTCAGGGAAACGGGAGAGGTAATAAGGGCGGTGATCTATGGTGTTATATTTACGGCAATGCTGCAGGGTGTGCTGGGAGGAATAGGTTTCTGGATAACAGGGCTTCCTGCACCGGTGCTCTTTGGCGCTATAATGTTTATCATGGCCATCATTCCGTTTGCAGGCACCGCTATTGTATGGGGTCCTGCCGCCGTTTACCTTCTATACTATGGTATGATATGGCAAGGGATATTTCTTATTTTATGGGGCTTGCTTGCTGTGGGAATGATAGATAACTTCCTGAGGCCCTATTTCATCAGCAAGAGGCTTGGATTTCATGTGATCTTCTCATTTATCGGTATCATCGGAGGCATGTCGGCGTTTGGGTTTGTCGGGGTGTTTCTGGGGCCGCTGCTGATTGCTCTATTAATAAGATTGATTGAGAAATATTCAGGCATGGAGGCATAAATAAATTCTGTGGAACAGTACAAATACACAAACAAATTAATCAATGAGACAAGCCCGTATCTTCTGCATCACGCTCATAACCCGGTAGACTGGTATCCGTGGGGAGATGAAGCCTTTCAGAAGGCGAAGGATGAAGACAAGCCAATTCTGCTGAGCATCGGATACTCAGCCTGCCACTGGTGTCACGTTATGGAAAAGGAGTCTTTTGAGAATGAAGAGATAGCAGCCTTAATGAACAGGTATTTTGTCAGCATAAAGGTTGACAGGGAAGAAATGCCTGACATAGATGAAGTATACCAGTATGCTGTGCAAATCCTTGGCAAGGGAGGCGGCTGGCCTCTTACGGTCTTTCTTACCCCTGAAGGAAAACCGTTTTTCGGCGGCACATACTTCCCGCCTGAAGAGAGGTATGGTCAACAGGCATTTCCGGATGTCCTTGCTGCTGTTGCAGAGGCATACAGGGAACGAAAAGGGGTTTTGGAAAGTACAATCGAAGACCTGAAAGGTGTTTTGAACAGGCTTTCTGAAAAAAAACCTGCAGTGAATGGATTTAATCTTGTTGATGCAGAGAGTGCCGTTTCAAGACTTCTAAGGGATTATGATCCATCTCACGGCGGTTTTGGATCTGCCCCCAAGTTTCCCGGTGCCTTACAATTATCGCTGCTCCTCAGATACTATAAACGCAGCAGGGACAGCATGTCACTGGAAGCTGTAGAGAAAACACTGCGTAGTATGGCTGAAGGGGGGATATATGATCAGCTTGGCGGCGGATTTCACCGCTATTCTGTTGATGAAAGATGGCTGA
>MHEI01000048.1:5128-11619 GCA_001805165.1 Nitrospirae bacterium RBG_16_43_11
AATCCTTTTTATCGCCGTATTGCTGAAGAGACGCTTAATTATCTTCTTCGTGACATGCTTCATCCTGATGGAGGATTTTACACATCAGAGGATGCAGACAGCGAAGGTTCAGAAGGGAAGTTTTATGTCTGGTCAAAGGAGGAATTTGCCTCTGTGTCCGGCAGTGATTCAGATATTGTAATGCGATACTTTGGGGTGACTGATGAGGGAAACCTGGAAGGTGAGAATATATTGCACGTTGACAGGGGGCTTAAGGCGCTTTCACATGAGTTCGACAAACCGGATGATGATATTCGGGATATTATAGCAAGAGGGAAAGAAAGGCTGTTTGCAAAAAGAGGGGAAAGAGAGAGACCGTTTAAAGACACAAAGATTATAACAAGCTGGAATGGCCTGGCAATTTCTGCGTTTATTGAGGCATACAGGGCAACCGGTAAAGATCTGTATCTTGATATTGCAAGGAGGTCACTCGGGTTCATTGAATATAATCTCCCACAAGTAGAGGGTAGACTGCTTCACGTCTGGAAGGACGGGATAGCAAAAATTAACGGCAATCTTGATGACTATGCTTTCCTTGTGTCAGCGCTTATTGACATGTTTGAGGTGACTTTTGATGATAAGTATCTCCGGCAGGCAGAGAAGATGACTAACACAATGATTTATATCTTCCATGATAAGGATCGCGGAGGTTTTTTTAACGCAGTGTCTGCACCGGAAAGGCTGTTTTACAGATTAAAGACAGGGACTGATCAATCAATTCCATCCGGTAATGGCATTGCTGCGATGAACCTTCTTAAACTTTCCTCGTATCGGGATAATAGTGAGTATAAGGTTATAGCAGAAGAGGTGATACGCCTTTATTACAATGAAGCGAAAGAAGCTCCATTCAATTATGCATCCATCCTTTCTGCGGCTCTTTTCTGTTTAGGCGGCGCCACAGAGATAACCATCGTTGGAAGTAAAGATATTGAAGATACAAAGATGCTGTTGAGAAAAATAGGGGAAACATATATCCCTGACATGGTTATATATGTTGCGGATGAGACAAGCGAAGAGAAAGAAGTGATGCCTCAATTTTCAAAAGGTAAGAGTCAAAAGAATGGGAAGGTCACTGTCTATGTATGTAAGGACTTTACATGCTCTGAGCCGCTGACAGAATCGGGAGAGATAGAACGGCAGTTCCAATAAGGCAGTGTTGTGTCTCTCGCCATAGCATTAATGGCCAGTAATGCGTCAGCAGTAAGAGTAATTTCTTCTCATTGATCAATTTGATTATTTTCCGGCATTATATCGTTATTTTTTGTTGCAATTAATATTCTAATTGTGCTACAAAATATACCGATAATATAAACCTTCGAAGATTCCACATCATAAGAAAGTTTTATCAACAATTTTTTAATCAAAAAGGAGGAGGGAAACGTATGAAAAGGATTTTGCAGGTGCTAACATTGCTGACAGCTATCTTTATTGCGGGTATATCCGGCGGCTATGCCTTCGAGCTTAACGGATTTACCGATGTTTCATTCACTAAAAGTACAGAGGGAAATAATCGGCCAGTTGGAGATGATGAGTACAGAAATGGAGACTTTGCCTTTGGTACCCTCGATCTGTATTTAGCTCAAACAGTGGACGACATAGACGTCCTGGTTGAGTTGATTGTAGAAAAGGGTAATGTGCTGGACTTAGAGAGACTCACTATTGGATATACATTCAGTGACGCTGCCAAACTTCGTGTAGGCAGGTTTCATACCCCTATAGGATTCTGGAATAATGCATATCACCATGGAGTTCAGCTCCAGCCAACGATTGAAAGGCCTGACTTCCTGAAGTTTGAAGATGACGGCGGCATCATTCCAACTCACGTTGTTGGTGCAAGCCTTTCCGGTCGGGTTAATACAGGGGTAGGCGCCGTTGACTATTCAGTCATGATTGGTAACGGACCAATGATTGAGACAGTTGAAGGTGTACTTTCACCGAATAATATTTCTGACAATAATGTTGGCAAGGCAGTAGCGTTTAATGCTGCCATATCACCATCTGCTTTAGAGGGGCTTAAACTTGGTGTTTCAGGCCATATTGCCGAGATAAAGAGTAATGATATCCCTATGACTGTAGCTGTTGACCAGGCTATTTATGCCTTTGCTGCTACATATGCAAACGGACCTCTTGGCCTTGCGGCAGAGTACTATACGATTAATGACAAAGACGAGGCAACAGAAGATGATTTCAGCAACAATGCATATTATGGTTTGATAACCTATACATTTATGGAGAAGTGGGTTCCTTATGTTATGTATGAAAATTTGTCAGTAGAAGACTCAGTAGGAGATGTGGATCCATATATGGCTGCCTTGGAAATAGGGAAAGATACTGAAGAGTTAACGGTTGGTCTTCGCTATAACATCAACTACAGGAGCTCTGTTAAAGGTGAATACAGGAATATTATTGATGAGGGTGGAGCAGATTGGAATGAAGTTGCATTCCAGTGGGCGCTTGCATTTTAGTGTATTTAAAATCTCAGATATGAAATTTTAAATTCTATTAATAGGAGGAAATAAATGAAATTTGCAAAATTGGGTTTTGTGGTAGGTCTTATCACATTACTGTTATCAGGCACTTTCTATGCAAGTGCCTATGCGAGGGAACTCGCCATAATAGCAAATAAGGATTATCCGTTGAACTCAATTTCCGCCTCTGCTGTTAAGGATATATACCTTGGTGAAAAGACATCTGAAGG
This sequence comes from Nitrospirae bacterium RBG_16_43_11, assembly GCA_001805165.1. GTDB lineage: Bacteria > Nitrospirota > 9FT-COMBO-42-15 > HDB-SIOI813 > HDB-SIOI813 > RBG-16-43-11. The sequence goes on from MHEI01000048.1 coordinate 7,866, forward strand.
GGGAGTAAAGATCAAGCCTATGGAGCAAAAAGATGAGGCAATAAAGAAGAGGTTTATAGAAAAGGTTATGGGTAGTACAGTTGACGGATATAAGGCATACTGGATAAAAAAATTCTTCCAGGAAGGGGTGACCCCTCCTACATCAAAGGGTTCACCTGTTGAGATGATTCAGGCGATTAGTCAGACCGGGGGATCAGTTGGTTATGTCTGGGCGGATGAGGTTAAGGGTGATTCCGGAGTAAAGGTTCTGTTGAAGATAGAGGTGGGGAATTAGTTTCCTTATGGGAAGATTTCTGCCGGGAGACCTGTTATTTCCCTGACTGTTTGAGCAATGAAATTCAGTTTGTCCTCTGTGAGGGGGGTGACGTAGTCCTCGGCAGGTGGCCTTGCCACCGTGTATAACTGGACGAGGCGTATCATTCCCCCATACTTTCTTATCTCATTCAACCTGTTGCAATAATATTCTATTTCCTCATACGAGGGGGGAATGTTGTTTATCCTGTTAAAGCAGCTCTGGATAACTACGGCATGTTTCCTTGCGGTTATAATGATATTATTTAGTATGTCTTTAAATGATATATGGCTTCGTGATATATCTTTGAAGTAGCTCTCACTCCCTGCATCAAGCTTAACCCATACATCACCATTGTATCTGTACATCAGGTCTATTGCATCCTGAACCCTTAAACGGTTCAGGCAGGACGCATTAGTAATCAGCACTAACTTTGTTTCATCATGCTTAACCCGTATTATCTCCTCCACAACTTCATAGAAATTCGTGAAAGTAGTCGGTTCTGCATCTCCTGAGATTGCAATATCTGAAAGATGCCGTAATTCAACCGGTGTTGTGTCAAACGGCGGGATTGTAAAGAGATTCCCGGATATTACTGAATCGAGAGTTTCTTTAAGTTCAGTGCCGATACGTTTAATGTCCACCTTTACAGGTTGTATGTAATTAGTCCGGTTTACCTGGCAATAGACACAGTCAAAATTGCAGATCCTGTCAGGATTAAGGTTTATGCCGACAGATATTCCCTTTGACCTCCTCGAAAGGACAGGATAGACATACTTATTATTTGCAAAGGTGCGGCTATGATCTGTGTACGGCATATCATCAGAATAGCCCGTTACGATAAGCCCTGTCAAGCTTTAGTAACACTTGCTGTGCCCGCAGAAATGACACTTTTCACACCCTTCTGAGAATTCCATTTCGCAGCCGCAGTCAGGACATGCAGCCCCGATACGTCTGTCATACTCTACGCTAAGTTCCTTGTTAACCTCTCCCTGTTTACTTATCATATACTCAAGGACGGCCTTTGAAATGGCATCGGAGCATGAGTGGATTATGTTTTTACCAAGGCCATATGGCTGATTACATCTGATGCCTATGAGCTGCCTTATTACGGATTGCGGTGATACACCACTTCTGAATGCAAGGGATATAAGTCTTCCGATAGCCTCATTCTGTGAACCTTCACATCCGCCTGCCTTTCCCATGTTGCAGAACACCTCAAACGGTCTCCCATTCTCATCTTCATTTACAGTAACATACAGGTCACCACAGGATGTCCTCATTTTATTTGTAACTCCGGTGGTTGTCTTAGGTCTTGGCCTCGGTTCTATGAGCGGATGAGACGGCCTGGAATCCTTACGTTCTTCCTGCCTGGGGAGCAAAAAGTCCAACTCCTGTTCTTTTTCTGATTTCTGACTACTGACTACTGACTGTTTACTGCTGACTGCTTCCTTGGCTTTCCCCTGGCTCTTTCCCACATTCATCACCTGCTCTGAACGGCTGCCATCCCTGTAAACAGTAATCCCCTTACACCCAAGTTTATATGCCAGTATATATGCATCCTTAACATCATCTACAGTGGCTCCTAACGGCATATTGATAGTCTTTGATACAGCGCTGTCAGTATACTCCTGAAATGCTGCCTGCATCCTTACATGCCATTCTGATGCCACATCATGTGCTGTGGCAAATATATCCTGCCATTTGGCTGGAACTTCATTAAGCCCTCTTACAGAGCCATGATTAGCAATAATCTTATTAATAAGGTCATCGCTCCAGAACCCCTCAGCCTTTGCTATATCTATAAATGTTTCCTGCACATATGGGAGATGTTCACCACCCATGACATTCTTGTACCATATAAGGCTGAATTCAGGCTCACACCCGCCTGAAGTATCCGCAATCATGCTCAGCGTCCCTGTTGGGGCGACTGTAGTGATATAGGCATTCCTGAGCCTTTTACCCTGTTTTTTATAGACAGAGCCCTCCCAGTTTGGAAACACCCCGCGTTTTTCTGCCATTCTTTCAGACTCACTATGCCCTATATCCCTGATAAACTGCATGACACTACGGGCACTGTCTATCCCTTCCAAAGAATCATAGGCAAGGCCGAGTTTAAAGAGCATCCTTGCAAAACCCATTAACCCGAGTCCTATCTTCCTGTTACTCTTTGTAACCTCTCCTATCTGCGTAATGGGGTAGTGGTTCATATCAATAACATTATCGAGGAAGTGGACAGATGTACGGACAGTCCGCTCAAGCCTGTCCCAGTCAACTACAGCCTTGCCATCCATGTGTGTCACATGGACTTCAAGGTTAATACTGCCGAGGTTACATGATTCATAAGGGATGAGCGGCTGTTCACCGCAGGGATTCGTAGCCTCTATGCTGCCGGCATGCGGTGTGGGATTTGCCCTGTTAGTCGTATCTATGAAAAACAGTCCAGGCTCACCATTCTTCCATGCATTATTTGCGATCTTATCAAATACCTCCCTTGCACTGAGCTTTGATGCCGGTTGCCCCGTCCTTGGGCTTAACAGGTCATACGGCTCATCTTTAACAACAGCCTCCATGAACCTGTCAGTAATAGCCACACTTATATTAAAGTTTGTAACATCATTTTCATTAATCTTGCAGTCTATGAATTCAAGTATATCAGGGTGGTCAACTCTGAGGATACCCATGTTTGCACCGCGTCTTGTGCCTCCCTGCTTCACTGCCTCAGTTGCATGGTTAAAGACCTTCATAAAAGAGATGGGGCCTGAGGCAACACCGCCTGTAGTGCGAACCACATCGTTTTTGGGTCTTAACCTTGAGAAGGAAAAACCTGTTCCCCCGCCGGACTTATGTATGATTGCGGCCTGCTTTACAGATTCGAAAATACCTTCCATTGAATCCTCTATAGGAAGTACAAAACATGCGGACAACTGCTGAAGCTCCCTTCCGGCGTTCATCAGGGTAGGGGAGTTTGGCAGGAACTCCTTCTTAACCATAAGCTGGTAAAACTTTTCTTCAGCCCTTGCAAGATCGGCAGTGCCGTCATAGATAAGTTCTGCCTGAGCGATGTTCCTTGCGACCCTCCGGAACATATCCTTCGGCGTTTCCACCACCTGCCCCTTGTCATTCTTTGCAAGGTAGCGCTTCTCCAAAACCTTGATGGCGTTCTGAGAAAATAACGGTTCTGAAATTTCTTTTGTGGGCATAAGGGACCTCCTGTTTGATCGTAAAAAACGAATGAAGTCTACACCCATAGAGTATTTTTGTCAAGGGGGGAAAATCTACATATTGTGATTTTTTTAAGACGTATGTCCACTATTTTGTGGATTTGCGGTGAAGAAGGTGCGGAAAAACTGTGGATAGATTGTGGAAAAGAATGCAGTGAAGATGGTAAAGGGCTGATCAATGTGGGGGATGAACCACCACGCTACAGTTTTGGCCATAAAAGCACAACGATATTATTTG
>MHEI01000049.1:0-147 GCA_001805165.1 Nitrospirae bacterium RBG_16_43_11
CTGCCATAAGAAGATATGTATTCCTCCACCCAATCTGGTCAGAAAAAACGAGCGCCAATGCCCCGCCAACAAGCATTGCAATGCGGTATCCGGTAACAAACACAGCGGCCCCTAATCCACGTTCCTGTTCCCTGAGTACGTCAGTTC
>MHEI01000049.1:199-6377 GCA_001805165.1 Nitrospirae bacterium RBG_16_43_11
GGCAATTACACCGAAGAACAACAAGTCTTCCTTTGGTGACCCAAGGCCCATTAAAATTACACCAATAATAATGCCGATCTGGGTCAGGATTATCCATCCCCTGCGTCTTCCAAGAAGTGGCGGAACATACCTGTCCATGAAAGGAGCCCAGAGAAACTTCAATGTATAGGGAAGGCCGATAAGAGAAAATATACCGATTGTACGAAGGTCAACACCTGCAACCGCCATCCATGCCTGCAATGTACCTGATGTTAAAACAAGCGGCAGTCCTGAAGAAAATCCGAGAAACAACATTACGGAGATATTACGGCTTTTAAACACCTTTATGATATCATTAAATCCCCTCACTTCCCTCTCATCCCACCGCTGTTAGCTCCCAAATGTTTTTTCGTGGTCAGAATATCAGGATGAGATTTACCTGTCAATGTGGATTTAACTTATCCCAGGAGGTGGAGAAATATTATGTGTCACTAAAAGTCAATTCTCCCAGGAACAATACAAAGTAGAATATTGAGGCAGTTGCTGAGTTTATTACACCGGATTAGTTGAAAGTGTCGTCATTGCTTTGACGGCATCGTCAAGGATTACCGTAAAGGACAATCCCTATTTATTGTTTTTACCTTATTATTCAATTAGATATGCTGTGGCATATGTCTTGCTTTAGTCTATTCAGCGGATAGCCGATTACATGACCGACAAATAGAAGTTTCTAAACACATAATAGTAGATATAGGGAGGAGAAAGACGGAAATGAAAAAAATGGAGATGCTTCGAAATCAGAAAGGATTCACGCTTGTTGAACTGGCAATCGTACTCGTAATTATCGGATTGATCCTTGGGGCTGTACTCAAGGGGCAGGAGCTTATCAATAATGCGAGGATGAAAAGACTCTATAATATGAAGCAGGAGGTCAATGCCGCCATAAACACCTATCTGGACAAATATGGAAAATTTCCGGGGGATGACAATAATGCCAATGCACGGTGGGGAATCACCGACGGGAATAATAATGGCCTGATTACAGGATATACCACCAATTGTGCTGCTGCTGCCACCACCGAGACATGTCTCGCCTGGAGAGGGTTAAGGTTAACAAATCTCCTGTCAGGAGATGCAACGTCCGCAATAAATCCAAACAACCCTTATGCCGGCAGCGTAGCAATAGGGAGTACGGCTGTCCAGGGGTTGACCGCTCATTGGATAGGATTTACAAATTTACCGTACGATATATGCGAGATCCTTGATCAGCAGTATGATGATGGCAGTCCGACCACAGGGTACAATAGTGGAGATATCAGGGGATCAGGCAATTACAACACAGCAACCAGTGGCGCATATACACTCTATTTCAGGTTTTAAATTATCCCGTTTGGGGGAGAGATGACTTTCCGTGGAAGGGGAAACCATTGCCTCAAGATTGGTATGGAAAACGGGATTTGTCATTCACAGTCAGGACAATTGTTTATCAGATCCTCAGGTTGGTTTTACCATACCTTTCTTTTATATTTATTCTTTCCGGTTATTACGTAATTTGGAGCATCACCCCCGATAGCCTCATATCAGAAGTTGTCTCGAAGACAAGGATCGGAATCTTCCTGACAATATTTGGGGGAGTAATGCTAATGATATGGATGCACAGGACATTAAAATAGACAGTGGACCTATATGAAACTGTTAAGCATCATTAGAGGTGATAAGGGTTTTACACTTGTTGAACTTGCCATTGTCCTTGTTATTATTGGTATGCTCATTGGTGTTGGAACCGGAATGATGGGGCCCCTTGTTAAGGCATCCAAATATAACGAGACCAAAGAGACGGTGAATGCAGCTCTTTCAGGCATGATCGGTTTTGGAACCACAAGTAACCGGATACCCAGCACAACAGAGTTCCCCTCAACAGTAAGGACCCCAAGGGACTCCTGGAATAACTCTCTCTATTATATTCCGGATGCCAACCTGGTAAACACAACAGCAGGGGGGATATGCGGTAGAAAAACGACCAATATCAGTATTGTTTTGTGTCCGGACCCAGGTTGCACAACACCGACAAGCACGATACCCAATATAGCATTTGCCGTGATCAGCGGGGCTGGAAATTTCAATATACAGACGGGCAATACAGGCGGGAGCGTGAGGGTCTACAATCCGGATTTGCCCGGCATTGATAATTACGCCGGTGATATGACACGGCTTGAAACATATGATGATATCGTCAAGTGGATGACCCTTGATGAGCTTAGGATAAGGAGCGGATGCATCGGGGCACAGCTCAAGATTATCAATAACGAACTTCCCTCCGGCACGTCCGGAAATGCTTACAGCGCCTCAGTCTTTCCTGACGGAGGGGCGGCCTACACAGCAGGAGGGAAATACAGGTGGTGCGTGCAGGGAAGCCTGCCGGCAGGGCTTTCCCTATCCCCAAACACAACGAGTGTTAACTGCAGCGGATTGGGAGAAGGTTCATGGGGACAGTCAGATACGCTGGCGTTATCAGGGACTCCAACCTCTTCCGGAAGCTTTAACCTGAGCATATTTGCACGAGATAATAATGACTCTGGCGGGTCCAATGACAATATGGCTCAGAAGTCTCTGGTAATTACTGTAAATCCATGATGCAGATGAGAAAAATGAAAAAAACTGTTGTCGTTAGTTTTGAGGATCAGACAATAAGGGTCATATATGCCTTTCCAAAAAAGGGAGGGCATACGGTTAGAGATGTTATGACTCTGAATGATGCACAGTTCGGGGAATTTCTGAGGAGTGAGAAGACGAAGGAATTTATTGTCGTCAGTAATTTCAGTGAAACCTACCAGGAGACGATCACTGTGCCAGTGGTAAAGAAGAAATATCTGGAAAAGATAATCGAAATTGAGATTCATAAAAAATGTCATTTTGAGGATTTCTCCTATCTTTATCATCTCTCAGAAGAAAAGATAATTGAAAATAGAAAAACCTTTGAGGTTTTTGTCTTTGCTGTCAGGAACAACGAAGTGATGAACCTGATCAGCAGATTTACGGATATGGGGAAAAGAGTCTCGGCAGTCTATCCGGATGTCTTTACTCTGGCACGGATGACCAGGACGGACGGGAAATATGGTCTGTGTGTATCAGGATTTGGTGACAACAAGAACCTGTTTCTGGTCAGGGATGGCAAGATAGTCTTGATCCGGAAGGCTAACTCACCGGAGGCAGACATGACAGACTATGACATGAGGAATATTGAGATGACTGTAAATTATTGCAGGCAGACTCTCAGAATTACTCCCGCATGCGTAATTCTGACAGGCAGTCTTTCAGCGAATTACAATGTATCCGTCAACACCTCCCTGCCTGTTATTTGTCTGGTACCCCCCCCGGGAATTCATATGGACAATCGCACCATTCTGGAATATATGACTGCCGTCTCAGCGCTCTGTGCTGACAAAAGCTGCGATATTGCGCCACGTAACTACAAGGATTTGACTTTTACAATGGAAATCCTCCGATACTCTACTGCGACATTCCTCTATCTGATAATTCTGTCGGTTATTTATACAGCATTTGTCGTTAAGGCTACCCTTCCCATCAGAGAGGAGTTTCAGAATTCTGTAAAAGACCTGCCGGATTTAGACAGGGTTTTCTCATCCTATGAGAGCGAAAGTTCCAGATTTTCTGAGTACGGCTCCCTCATTGCCTCTTTTGAGAGCTCCATGGAGACACCTGACTTTCTTGATTTACTCAAAGCATTTACTCAAATAAAGGAGAACAGGATGAGGGTTGATTCCATTGAGATTTCCGCAAATGATGGGGTGCTTCTGTGCAAGATTGAAGGGAGCGCCGTCACTGAAAACTATGCCGAAGCCGGGAGCGCCTATGAGAAGTTTATGGGCTCTCTTGCTGATATTCAGGGGCTGTCGGTTACAAAGAATTTATTTGAACTGAAAGACAAAAAAATATTCGTGGAGGCAGAGTACAGGTGAACCTCACCCAAGTTCTCAAAAAGGCCGTCTATCGTCATCTTGTGACCGGAATAATACTTTCTGTAGCGCTATGTATACTTGTCCTTGCCAGCAAGTATAAGCATAACCTCATAAAGGCTACCTCTGACCTGGATGCCATACGCATGAATGTTCTAAGGATGGAAAATGACATCCATGTAATGAGAGAAAAGCGGACTACTGCTATACACCTGCTACCGACAGATTATAATTTGAGAAGCCACCAGGAGATACTTCTCCTATCCCTTGAAAAGGTGAGAAGTTCCATCAAAGAGGCTGATATTATCGTTGGAAATATTGTGGAGGAGAACAATGAGATCGCACTCCCTGTTACACTGGGATTTAGCGGGAGCCAGTACCATGAAGGTTTGAACGCCATCGGCTATCTCCGTGGCCTGAGATTCCCATATTTCAAAATTCGTAATGTTATTGCTAAAAGAAATGAAGTAGGTCGTGAAATCATCTGGACAATTGAGGGATCTTTTAGGATTCCATCTGGAAGAATTACGGGAATTCCGGACCGGAGGGCTTCACTGTGATTGATTCAAGATTAAAGATATTGGCAGTGCTTCCAGTCTTTATGGTAGTTGCCTCTGTATTGCTGATTAATGTGATCGATCTGGAGCACCTTATCCTAAGACCTGGCCATCGTCAATTGCTGAATTTTTCTCCACAGACAAATTTACTTAACTTTGAAACAGATGGAAAGAGTTCCAATGCTGATATCAGGAGTATGACTCAGAGAAAAAGTGTTTCTGCAATAATTGAGTATGACGTTCCATCTGTATCTGTCAGCAGACCTTTTCAGAAAGAGGATGTTATGACAAATGAGGTGAGCCACAATGCCAATATTAATCCGAAACTGACATTTGTGGTACTGAATGGCAGACGAAGTTTTGCGATCCTGGATGACCGGCTCTTACATGAGGGTGAATCCACGGGTGGAATGACAATTCAAAAGATAGAAAAGGAGAGGATTCTAATCAAGGACAAGACACTGAGGTGGATATATATGGAGGAAGAAAGATGAACCAATTTTGTGGCCGTGTACCACGATCAGTGCTGATGGTACTCCTTGCCTGGTCGTTAACAACATCGTGTGCGTCTGACAAGTTCGCCAGAAAGGCTCAGCCGGTGGAGACATTTTCAACAGAGACCAGCATCTATCCTGAGGAATTCAGGGTACAGGAAAAGTCGGAAGCAACACCAAAGGTTGAGTTTGTCCCTGTCAAGGAAGAGGTATCACCATTAAAGACAATGACGATCTCCGTATCTGCGCGGAATACGCCTCTAAGGGATGTCCTCTATACGATTGCTGAATCTGCCTTTCTGAATCTGGTCATTGAACGGGGAGTAGATCCTGAAATGCCGGTCACAATAAATCTCAAGGATATGAATATTCAGGATGTCCTTGATACGGTGCTCGCGTCGGTTGATTATTTCTATACAGTCAAGGACAACATTCTCACTATTAAATTATTGGATACGAAGATATTGGAATTCGGACAACCTTCTGTGATCCAGGACTATTCCATTATGGTGGGTGGGGATATGCTGGGAAATACGAAAACCGGTTCAGCCGGTGTCAGCGGTAATATCACGCAAAAAATAGAAACAGACAAAGATTCTTTCAAATTCTGGGATTCCGTTGAAAAAGGCATTGCCGGGATACTCCATGTACAGCCAAACCAACAGCAGTCACAGGCAGGGTCATCCCATCTTAGTCCTGGTTTTAGCATTCACAGAATGACGGGGACTATCGTGGTAACGGCTTCGAGAAAGGATCTCATCAGGGTTGAGAATTATATCAATTTCCTGAAAAAGACCCTCAGAAGACAGGTCCTGGTCGAAGCCCGTATTGTTGAAGTGCAGCTCACTGACAGCATTCAGTATGGAATTGACTGGAGCTTCCTTGGAAGGGGATGGGAGACTGTAGGCAATCTTGGCGTTGGGACGACCGGCTTTACCAATACACTGAACTCGCTTCCAAATTTCAACCTTTCTCTGACTGGCGGCGATTTCACCTCCCTCCTGAGGGCGTTGCAGAAGCAGGGTAATATAAACGTCCTTTCAAACCCGAGGGTGAACATCATGAACGGTCAGACAGCGTTTCTGAGCGTTGGAAGAAAGGTGGACTTCATTTCAAAAGTGGAGACCACCTCCACAGGAACATCTACCGCTGTACCTACAGTCACCTACTC
>MHEI01000049.1:6501-10849 GCA_001805165.1 Nitrospirae bacterium RBG_16_43_11
GGGGCCTCAGGCAGTAATGCTGTCGAGCTTTCCCTTCCAACGGTCGACTTGCGGGAGCTAAGCACCACTGTACAGGTCAAAGACGGCCAGATGGTCATTATAGGAGGACTGATTCAGAATAAGGAAAGACTGGCCGACAACAATGTCCCTTATCTTGCCCATATTCCGTTGTTCGGACATCTGTTCAGGAATAGTGACAAGAGCTATGAAAAAACCGAACTGATTATCATGCTTAAACCTCTCATTGTGTCGGATCCACTATAGATACTCTGAGACAGACATGCAAGACTGTACATCACATGCAGGGGAAAAATAAAAATGGCGACACTTAAACTTGGCGATTTGCTCATTTCCAAGGGGCTTCTGAGCAAGGAGCAATTCATGGTGGCGATGGCAAAACAGTCTATCACAGGGACCCTCCTGGGAGAAACACTGATAAAGCTCGGGTTTGTCTCATCTCTGGAGATGGGACGGGTTCTGGCTGAGCAGGCGGGGATTGAATTCATTGATTTAAGCCGGTATGCCATATCCGACGAGGCCCTCAAGCTGGTCTCCCGCGAGACCGCTGAGTCCACAGGCTTCTTACCATTGGCAATCAGGGATGGCGTTTTAAGCATTGGCATGATTGACCCCAACAATATTCATGCTATAGATATTGCCACACGTCTCAGTGGGAAGGCCCCAAATGTGTATATGGTTGATTCGGAATCCTTTTACGAGATGCTCGAAAAGGCGTACTTTTTCCTTAAGCATCCCATACATCAGAATATTGAAGCCATTGTCAGTGATCTGAAAAAGGGTATCGAGGTCTCCGGTACTATGATCTCCTCATTGACGGAATTTCTGATTATGGACGGCATCAGGAGGAATGCATCAGATATTCATATTACTCCGGAGCAGGAAACCCTGGACGTCTTTTGCAGGATAGACGGCGTACTACAGTATATATACTGTCTCCCTAAGTCCGTACATAGCGGTGTAATATCAAGAATCAAGATTTTGTCGAGCCTTGACATTGCCGAACAAAGACTTCCTCAGGGGGGATCCTTCAGTTTTCCTCTTATGAACAAAGTCTATGAGATTCGCGTCTCTCTTGTACCAACAATTTACGGTGAGAACCTCGTTTTGAGGGTGCTGAGCGGGACAAGGGCACTCCTGAGCATGGTGGGGCTTGGCTTTGAGGATCAGGATACAAAAAAGCTGAAGCAGCTTTTCTCAAAACCTCATGGGATGATCATGGTCGCCGGTCCTACAGGGAGTGGTAAAACAACAACACTCTATTCAGCGCTCAGGGAGATAAACATTATTGAGAGGAATGTATTGACGGTTGAAGATCCCGTGGAGTACAAATTGAGCATGGTAAAACAGACGCAGATCTCTTCAAAGTCAGGCTATGACTTTGCCCTGGCAGGAAAAAGTTTCATGAGGCAGGACCCGGATGCGATGCTCATCGGAGAGATCAGGGATGAGGAGACGGCAAGGATCGCCATCAGGGCTTCGATTACCGGACATCTGGTGCTGAGTACAATCCATACCAATGATTCGGCTACGGTCATCCCTCGATTGATAGATCTTAATGTTGATCGTTTTCTGTTATCCTCGGCCCTTCTGGCCATTATTGCCCAGAGGCTAATCAGAAAGGTTTGCGGCCAATGTCGAAAAGAACATATCTTTGCTCCCGGAGAACTGACAGAAATGGGTTTTCCTGAGGTTGAAGGAAAAACAATGACCGCATTCAGGGCTGAAGGTTGCCGCTCATGCAACAATACGGGTTATATTGGGCGGACCGTTATCGGAGAGATACTGATTGTGTCAGAAGAGATCAAGGATCTCATCTATTCGAGTAGTGCTGTAAAAACAATAGGGGATGCGGCCCGGAGAAATGGCATGAAAACCATGAGGGAGAATGGGATCAATAAGGCAATGGAGGGGATAACGACATTTGAAGAGGTACTGAGGGTGGTCGGATAATGGCATTTTATTCGTATACAGCCGTGAACAGTGATGGCGCCCTGATCAGGGGGGCGATGGAGGGTAGCGACCCCGAGACAGTGAGTAATGCCATTGCCTCATCCGGTCTCTATTTAATTACACTCAGGAAATTAAGCCGATTCAGTTCATCCATTCGGAAATTTACTCTAATGAGGAGCATCAAGCGCACGGATATTGTTGAGTTTGCAAAAAATCTTTCTGTCATGCTGAGATCCGGAATCCCTATCCTGACAGCACTTTCGGATATAGCCGACGGAATGGAAAACAAGTACTTTCAGCAGATTATTTTCAGCATAAGAAGGAAGATCGAATTTGGTTCCAGCTTCTCAGATGCAGCTGCATGCAGTCATGTTTTTCCTGACATCTTTGTCCGGCTCAGCAGGGTGGGAGAAGAGACCGGCAATCTTGAAAGAAGTTTCTCCGATGTGGCGATCCACCTCGAGAAGATGGAAGACCTTTCCTCTTCCATTAAGAGGGCACTCATCTATCCTGCCTTTGCCATAGTTTCAACCTTCGGTGCCCTGATATTCTGGCTTGTATACGTCCTGCCGAAGGTGATGGAGATATTCAGAAACATGAGTCTGGACTTACCCCTGCCCACAAGGATACTGCTGTATATGAGCGATTTTTGCAGGAGTTACTGGTACCTGTTGCTGATTACTCCAGTAGCATTACTGATTGGCGTCAGGATGCTTAGACGAGGACAAAAAACCAGATATTATCTTGATCTTTTAACAATAAACCTTCCTGTGGTTAAACATGTTACCTACAACGGGCTCCTTGCACTCTTTGCTGAACAGTTAAGAATACTTACGGTTGCCGGTATTACCATTGACAGGTCACTGGAGACAATATCTGACGTGATCGGCAATGAGGTCTTTAAAGTTTCTGTTGTCAGGATAAGGGATGAAATCGCCCTTGGGAGCAGGATATCGGATGCTGTAGGAAAGCAGAAGGTGTTTCCCAAACTGGTTACAAGAATGATCGATGTGGGGGAGGCGAGTGGAAGTCTGGATGAGCAATTTGCGCATCTCTCAGACCATTACATAAAGGAACTTGATAATGTTTCCCAAAAGATAGGAGCGATGATTGAACCGATCGTCATTGGCGTAATAGGATTTCTCTTTGCGCTGATTATCATGGGACTGTTACTCCCAATTTATGATCTTGTAGCCAGGATAGGAACCATATGAATGCTGTCTATGGAGACTTTGTCTATTGTTAAAAGAGAAACTTCAGACCTTGCTTATTTATAAGAATATGGCATAAACTACTTTAATGATAACACACTTGGGCAAGTGGACAACAGCACTTTTAGATAACATAATGCGTAAAGCCGCCGCAATCACTGACACCGGTGAGCGCATAGACTACATCTCCAGGCAATTTCTCAATACGCCCTATAAAGAATCGTCTTTAACCGGCAGCTTAAGCGTCCCCGAAGTCCTCACAATAAACCTTGAAGGGATGGACTGCATGACATTTATTGAATATGTTGAGGCAATGCGACTCTCCGGCTCTTATGCTGAATTCACAGAGAATCTTTTGATGGTTAGATACAGAAATGGAGAAGTTGCTTATAAAAGCAGGCGGCACTTCTTTACAGACTGGATTGGGTACACACCACAAACTGTACAAGACGTAACTACGATAATTGGTGGGATAAAGAGTGTAAAAGTCAGAAAGAAGTTGAATTTGAACAGTGACGGGACATACATACTCCCTGGGATATGTATTACAGAGAGAGAAATCTCCTGCTTACCAGTTGATGCAACGGATAACATCGTAATAGAACGGTTCAAGACCGGAGATTATGCCGGGATTTATTCTCGCAGGGATGGGTTGGATGTAACTCATACAGGGATTATTGTAAAAGGTGAGGGCGAGATCTATCTTCGTCATGCATCATCCCGCAGAGATACATATAGAATTATTGATGAAGAATTGACAAACTACTTAACCAGAAAAGACGGCCTCATAATATTGAGACCAGGTAAATCAGTCAATAGTCATACCACGATATAAGAAGACTGATTGGAAATGATAAGTATATATTTTATTGATTATATTTTTACAGGCAGTCTGCCTCTGAAACTTGCGTCACCTTTTAAGCATTTTATCATGACCTCCTGGGCCTGGCGATTCGCCTCATAAGCTGCAATGAGCACATCTGCATCCCTGAAATGACGCAGTACGTATGGACTGCCAAAGGATATAACAATGGATGTCCGCGCCTTCCTGATAAGTTCTTTAGCCTGCTCCATCGCCTTGTCATCTATTCCGGCACTCCCGCGCCAGGCGGCTACTTCGGAGAACATTGCAATTATTAATACTTTACTCGAAAATCCCGGCTCAC
>MHEI01000050.1:0-1358 GCA_001805165.1 Nitrospirae bacterium RBG_16_43_11
TACCTGCGCCTTTTTATTATTAAATGTATTCGCAAGATGCTCTAACGATACCGCAAGCGCTAAAAATTCACCAAGTGAATCCCATCTTAAATAACCTTCTTCCTGAAACTGCTGGACATGCTTAGGCGCGGAACCTCCAGCTCCTGTCTCAAACAAACCGCCGCCATTCATCAGCGGCACTATCGAGAGCATCTTTGCACTTGTTCCCAATTCAAGTATCGGAAACAGGTCCGTCAGATAATCACGAAGCACATTGCCGGTAACGGATATCGTATCCTTTCCCTGCCTTATTCGCTCAAGTGAAAAACGGGTCGCCTCTACAGGAGACTTGATATGTATCTCAAGTCCCTTGGTATCATGATCTTTCAGATACTTATTCACCTTCTCTATAATCTGCTTGTCGTGTGCACGGTTATTGTCCAACCAGAACACTGCAGGCACTCCGGTAGCACGCGCCCTCGTAACTGCAAGCTTTACCCAGTCCTGGATCGGAGCATCCTTCGTCTGACACATACGCCAGATATCACCCTCCTCCACTGGCTGCTCGAGCAGTGCCTTACCGGTTGCATCCACTACACGTATCGTTCCTGCACCGGGGGCCTTAAATGTCTTGTCATGAGAACCGTACTCCTCTGCCTTTTGTGCCATCAGTCCCACATTCGGTACACTACCCATTGTAGTAGGATTATATGCACCATGCTTCCGGCAATCATCGATAACCTCCTGATACACACCTGCATAATTCCTGTCAGGTATCACGGCCTTCGTATCATATAACTTGCCATCTCCACCCCACATCTTACCGGACTCACGTATCATCGCCGGCATCGACGCATCTATTATCACATCGCTTGGCACATGAAGATTCGTTATACCCTTGTCAGAGTTCACCATAGCTACCCACGCACGGCTGCCATAACACGCATTAATGTCAGACTCTATCCCCTGCCTCTGTGCATCAGGAAGCTTCTTAATTCTTGCGTAAAGATCAGCCAGTCCATTGTTCGGGTCATAACCAAGCTCCTTAAGTACTGATGCATGCTTCTCGAATACATCCTTAAAAAACACAGACACTGCATAACCAAACATGATCGGGTCAGATACCTTCATCATCGTTGCCTTAAGATGAAGGGAAAATAACACACCCTTTGCCTTTGCATCCTGGACCTGCTCCTCATAGAATTTACACAGCTCACGCCGGCTCATTACAGCTGCATCTACAACCTCACCAGCCTTCAGACTTGTCTTCTCCTTTAGAACTGTCGTCTTTCCATCATTAGAAACATACTCAATCTTTACGGCACCGGCCTCACCCACTGTCGTTGATTTCTCACTCCCGTAGAAATCTCCAGCGCTCA
>MHEI01000050.1:1404-4873 GCA_001805165.1 Nitrospirae bacterium RBG_16_43_11
CTTCCTTGCATAATTCTTTACTGATGCTGCTGCACGACGATCTGAATTACCTTCCCTTAATACAGGGTTTACAGCGCTCCCGGATACCTTGCCGTATCTCGCCTTGATCTCTTTCTCTGCATCCGTCTTTGGGTCATCAGGATAGTCCGGAAGCTTGTATCCCTGTGACTGCAGCTCCTTTATCGCAGACTTTAACTGCGGCACTGATGCGCTGATGTTAGGAAGCTTTACGATATTCGCCTCAGGTGTTATTGCAAGCTCTCCTAATTGAGTTAGTATATCCGGTATCCTCTGGGCCTCGGTTAAACCCTCCGGAAAATTCGCGATAATCCGGCCGGCAAGTGATATGTCCTTCGTCTCAACTACCACTCCCGCGGCCTTTGTAAATGCCTGTACAATAGGCAGCAACGAATACGTTGCCAATGCCGGCGCTTCATCTGTCTTTGTCCACATAATCTTTGCTTCTGGTTTTGTCATGACTTCCTCCTTGTTAAAATAAAAAAGCCAGCCATCTTTTATTGGGATGACTGGCTTATAATCCAACTGGTTTATTTCTGGTAAGAAAAAACCGTTCAGAGTATCTGCAAGTTTGAAAGTGATTATATTAAACATTTCATTATGTGTCAAGGGATAATTTGACAACCATGTAAGGCCTCCATGAACGAGGGTATCATATTCCTGTCATCCTGAACTCGTTTCAGGATCTCATACGTAGCTGCGTGCCGAAGAGTAATTTATTTTTCAGAAACACGCCTCTCCACCGCCTTCGCCAATTCTATTATCAGCAGCAGGCTGGAGGAAACAATGATAATACGAAGCCAACTCATCATTCCTATCGGAGCCACGTGAAACAGCCTATTCGTTACTGACCAGTAAGTAAATATCATCTGGAACAGCACAACAACGCCGATACCGAGGAGTACTATTTTATTGCCTAAAAACCCTTTAAGGCTTAATACCGAATCTCTGAGATACCGGGCATTAAAAAGATAAACAGCCTCAAAAAAGACCACCGTATTTACTGCAACAGCCCTTGCAGCAGCGATATCAGCGCCGCGTGAAGTTTCGAAATAGAAAAGACCGAACGTACCAACCGCCATTATCAAAGATACCAGCGCTATCCTCCGTACAAGGGACATATCTATTAATGGGGCGTCCGGTCTGCGTGGCGGTCTATCCATGACACCAGCCTCCACAGGTTCAAAGGCAAGGGTGATAGCAAGGGCCACGGTGGTTATCAGGTTTATCCACAAAATCTGCAAAGGCAGTACAGGCAGTACCATGCCGAGAAGGATTGCGCTTATGATTAAGAGACACTCTCCGCCGTTTGTCGGCAAGATAAAGAGGATGGTCTTCTGGAGGTTGCTAAAGACTGTTCTACCCTCTTCAACTGCCCGTTCTATGCTTGCGAAGTTGTCATCGGTCAGGACCACGGCAGATGCTTCCTTGGCAACCTCTGTCCCTGTAATCCCCATTGCTATTCCGATGTCCGCCTGCTTTAATGCCGGGGCGTCATTCACTCCATCGCCTGTCATGGCCACAATCTCACCATTAGCCTGAAGCGCCTGAACGAGCTTGAGCTTATGTCCCGGGCTCACCCTCGCATAAACATCCGCATCCCTGACCAATCTCTGAAGCTCTGTAACCTCCATACCTTCCAGGTCCTGGCCTGAGACAATCCTTTCACCCCTTATGCCGATCTGTTCTGCTATCGTCTTTGCTGTCAGCAGGTGGTCGCCTGTTATCATCTTCACCCTTATCCCTGCCTTCTTACAGAGCTCGACAGCCTTTATAGCCTCATCCCTGGGTGGATCTATCATCCCCACAAGACCGAGAAAGAAAAACCCCTCTTCAACATCCCTTAACTCCAGGATCTCATGCCTTGCTGGTACGTATTTAACGGCAAGGGCAAGTACCCTCAGGCCTCCGGCTGCCAGATCAAGGGTCTTTTTTTCCCAGAATTGTTTATCTATATGCTTATGTTCATTGTTGTCTGAATTGCCATGAAGTTCGCCGGAACAAAAAGCTATCACCTTTTCCGGAGCCCCTTTCACGTAGATATATCCATTCATATGATGGTCATGGTGGAGGGTCGCCATAAACTGATTGTCTGACTCAAATGGGATCTCATCTGTTCTCGGCATCTTCTTTTTTTCATCCTCGGTGTTCGACCCTGACTTCATGGCAGCAACTATGAGGGCGCCTTCGGTCGGATCTCCCTCTATAATCCAGGAATCATTGTCATTTTTTACGAGCGCGTCATTGCACAAAAAACCTGCCATTAGAAGCTCGAAAAGGGCAGGTTCGTCTGATGGCTCTATCTCCCTGCCATCTTTCATGAAAGAACCTGAAGGTTCGTATCCGACTCCTGTAACTGAATAACTGCCGCACGGCGTTTCCAGAGCAACAACCGTCATCTCGTTGCGTGTAAGGGTGCCTGTCTTATCAGAACATATCACCGTTGCAGAACCGAGTGTCTCTACGGCAGGGAGTCTTCTTATAATCGCATGTCTCGCCGCCATCCTTTTTACGCCTATCGCAAGAGTTATGGTCATTACAGCAGGGAGTCCTTCCGGTATGGCAGAGACAGCAAGTGCAACGGCCGCCATAAACATCTCTATCGCAGGATTTCCCCTCAGTACGCCGAAGAGGAACAGCAGACCGGCCGCTGACATAATGACCACCATGAGGACCTTACTGAATTTATCGAGCTTCCTGATAAGCGGAGTCTCTGTCTCCTTCACGTCCTGGAGCATCCCTGCAATCCTGCCTATCTCGGTATTGTCTCCTGTAGCAGCAACTACACCAGCACCCTGGCCATAAGTCACAAGGGTGCCGCTGAAGGCCATGTTAATCCTGTCTGCAACAGGCAGTTCTTTATCAATCGCCTCTGTAGCTTTGCTCACAGGGAGGGATTCGCCGGTAAGAGGGGCTTCGTCGATCTGCAGGTTCTTTGCCTTGAAGAGCCTTAAATCAGCAGGGGTCTTGTCTCCTGACTGGATAAACACAACATCTCCCGGTACAAGATCTTCTGCCGGGACAACAATCTTCCTGCCGTCCCTTAGAGTTGCGGCAGAGGGCGAAAGCATCTTTTTCAGAGACTCTATCGCCTTCTCAGCCTTTGACTCCTGGATAAAGCCTACGACCGCATTGATGATTACAACACCCATTATTACTCCCGAATCTACAAACTCTCTTAGAAGCGCTGTTATGACAGCAGTAAAAAGAAGGACATAGATCAGGGGATTATGAAACTGGAGAAGGAAGCGCAACAATGGCCCTTTCCGTTTCTTTCCGGTTATCACATTGGGGCCGAATTGTTTTCGACGATTGACGGCTTCAGACAGGTCCAGCCCTTTTTCCTTATCACTGTCCAGGAGGTCAATTACTTCATCTACCGGCAGGTTATGCCAGTTCTTACCGATTAAGTTTTTCATTTCCTATAATTTATCACACTTTACCAATAAAC
>MHEI01000050.1:5069-8322 GCA_001805165.1 Nitrospirae bacterium RBG_16_43_11
GTCAAGAAATAAACACTTTATAGTTACAATGAAATTCCATTTAGACAGGCCGGCTCCATATCAGCTGTTGCGTTTCAATTCCTTATTGACGCAATGAATCTTGTCAAGATAATAATTTGATTTTTTGATCTCATTGTGTTAATCAAATACTTAATGTTTAACATAACTTAGAAGCAAGATCTATGGACGAAAGAGAACCGGTAGGGAGGCGCTATTTTCGAGTGAACGGTCATGAGCCAGGTCTCACAAAGGTGCATGAAAACCCCCACCCTCACCCTTGCCCTCTCCCTGAGGGAGAGGGAATTTCCCTCCCCTTCAAGGGGAGGGTCAGGGTGGGGATGGGTTAATCAGGGGATTTTCGGATGAAAGTTTTTCAACCTAAGCATAAGACAGGCCTTGTGCTTGTCATTACAGGCAACGGTAAAGGTAAAACCACATCAGCGCTGGGTATGGCGCTGAGGGCTGCCGGCTATAACATGAAGGTTTGTATTATATGCTTCATAAAGGGTGATATGCACTCTGGAGAGTTTGATGGCATTAAGAGGTTGAGCCCTGATGTTGAAATTCACGTGACAGGCAAAGGCTTTGTAAATATTGTCAGCAGTCCTTATTCCTTTGAAGAACACAGGGCAAGCGCTCAGGAAGGTATTGCACTCGCAAAGAAAAAGATAGAGTCCGGGATCATTGATATCCTGATTCTCGATGAAATTAACAATGCAATTGAACTGGGTCTTGTTGATCTGCCTCAAATCCTTGAGCTGTTAGATAAGAAACCGCCATTTCTGCATCTTATACTTACAGGACGGGATGCCAGACAGGAGGTGATTGATAAGGCACATACAGTTACCGAAATGAAGGAAATCAAACATGCTTTTACACTCGGAATTGAACCTCAAAAAGGTATAGATTATTAGTCCTGACACATATCTTTAGTTTCATATGGCGCCCCGGTTTACAGAAAAAGGATTGAGAAAAGGCACATGGTCCGGGGATAGAATTGTGATTAAACAATTACGGCGTAATTTACGGCGTAAATATTGGAAGCTAATATCAGTTGTGATATAATAAAGTTACGTTTTAACTCACACTCAGCATAAGGGTAAGAGAGGCGGCATTCGGTCATGATCGCAAAAGATTTCAAGAATGAGATAAAGATTCACATAGAGGCAAGATACCCTGTCTTATGGCTTGTATCCTTTGAGGAACGACGGGTCGAGAAACTTCTTGAAGGTTTGGCTTCTGAGACTGATTTTAAGTACTGGTGCTGGTCTGTATCAAGAGGGCTTTACAGCGGTGAGAAGAAAAAGTGGGATACCCTTGGAAGGGAAAAGGTGCTGACGACAATAGATGAGAAGATCTCCAAGAGTCAGCACGATAATAATATCTTTCTTCTGAAGGATATATCCGGATATTTTCATTCTCATGAGTTTCTCAGGAAATTCAGGGACCTGCCCGCCATCATAGATGAGAATCAACCTCTGAATACAGTTTGCATCCTCTCCCCTACCCTCACAGAAATCCCGCCTGAGCTGGACGAAGATATAGTTGTTATAGAATTATCACTTCCTGATTATGATGAAATTGAAGAGATTGTTACTACGACTTTTGGCAAGCTTATTCCTGAGAAATGGCACCCCTCAACCAGGGCGATATTATACAAGTCTCTTCAGGGTCTCTCCATGGATAATATCCGCAGGGTCGTAAGAAAGGCTATCACCCAGAATAACGGAAAACTTACAGAAGAGTGCATCTCATTAATCCAGGAAGAGAAACAGCAGATCATAAAGAAACAGAAGACCCTCGATTACTATACTCATAAAGAAACAATTGAACATATAGGAGGTCTGGGAGAGATCAAGAAATGGTTTATTGAAAGGGAACATGTGTTCCGCCTCAGCAAAGAGAGGATTGACACCCTAGGCCTTGACATCCCGAGGGGACTTCTGCTAATCGGCGTCCCTGGTTCCGGCAAGAGCCTTTGCTGTAAGGCCCTTGCCGGTATATGGAACCTTCCGCTGCTAAGACTCGACGTTGGAAGATTATTTGGATCTACCGTCGGTGAATCTGAAAAGAATATAAGAAAATGCATACAGCTTGCAGAGGCCGTGAGTCCCTGCATCCTCTGGATTGATGAGATAGACAAGGCATTTGGCGGAGTAGGAGGCTATCAGGGAGATTCAGGAACTCAGCTCAGGGTATTTGGAACATTTGTTACATGGCTGCAGGAAAAAGATAAACCCGTTTTTGTTATAGCGACTGCGAATGAGCCCAAGAATCTGCCTCCTGAGTTATGGCGGAAAGGGAGGTATGACGAGGTCTTTTTTGTAGACCTTCCAAGCATCGAGGAGAGAGAAGAAATATTCAAGATACATATGGAGAGCCGGGGGCAGAAGACCATACCGGGTGATTTAAGGGAATATGCACAGAACAGCCATGGATATACAGGGGCTGAGATTGAACAGGCAGTGAAAGATTCCATTGTAACTACATTTAACAGGATCCATGAAGGGAAGCAAGGTGAAGATGCTGAAGAAACAATCAGCGAACTTTCCGGTCTTGATGTGAATAAGGCTACAGTTCTTTCTTCTATAAGAAGCATAACGCCTCTTTCAATCCTGAAAAAGGAAGAGATAGACGAGCTGCGAAAATGGAGTCACAGGAGGGCGAGACCTGCCTCCCGCTCCCTGTTCCTGCAGAGGGTAGAAAATCTTGGAGCCCAGGAAAAGAGAAATATTGCGATTCACGAGGCAGCTCATACAATAATGATGTGGCACCATTTCAGAAAGACCCCTGTATTCATCAGTCTTGACACCTACAAGGATTACACCGTCTACCTACCCCATACAGATTCACTGGAACATACATTTACAAAGAAGGAGCTTGAGAAAGAGATCGGGATCATACTTGCAGGTATGGTTGCAGAAGAGGAGTTGATTGGCACTGATT
Source organism: Nitrospirae bacterium RBG_16_43_11 (assembly GCA_001805165.1). Taxonomy (GTDB): domain Bacteria; phylum Nitrospirota; class 9FT-COMBO-42-15; order HDB-SIOI813; family HDB-SIOI813; genus RBG-16-43-11. The sequence continues at coordinate 8,016 of MHEI01000050.1, forward strand.
CTAAGACAGTTGGTGCTTCACACGACCTTATTGCAGCAACTGTTATCGCAAGGAAGATGGTCGTTGAGTTCGGCTTTGGTGACATAATAAAGAATACGAGCCTTATAGCATTGCAGGACTTTGCACTGACATCCGGCAAAGAAATATTTGACGACGTACAAAAAATACTTGAGAGAGCAAAGGCAGAGACAGAGGCAGTAATCAAAAACAATAGTGAAGTTATTATGAGCCTTGTTACAGAATTAGAGAAGGATGTATTATTGAATGGTGAGGCCCTGATTAAATTTTTCAGCAATCATCAACTGGT
>MHEI01000050.1:8329-8740 GCA_001805165.1 Nitrospirae bacterium RBG_16_43_11
ATGTAGCGCTGACTTATGGTTGGCATAGTTTGGCATCAGGAAAGTGTGTCATCCTGAATTCATTTCGGGATGACGGGGATTGAATAATGTCATTTTATTGTGTGATTAGAACTGAATTATCAAAGAAGAAATATATAATAGCGGCACTGGCAGAGATGCAGCGCAAGGGCGAGATTACCAGCTTTGTGGTAAACATAAAAAAGGAAAAGATTGAAGTTGACAGAGAAGGTGAGGTTGTTACCGTAAGCAGGGTAAATGAAAACAGCAATTTTGAAATTGGCGGTATCTCTCGCCCTGCTCGTGAGATCAGTGACCGAATGAAACAGTTGTATGCTTATGAGTCAATTAAAGACAACCTGCCTCTTGATTTTGAGATTGCAAATGAAACAGAAGAGGCAGGGGAAATTGTTA
>MHEI01000050.1:8747-10419 GCA_001805165.1 Nitrospirae bacterium RBG_16_43_11
GAAAGGTTAGGAGATCCCGAAACTAGTTCGGGATGACACGTAGGTTAAAGGGAGACTGTATTTTCAGGTGAATAGACCCATGGACAGGCATATAAAAATAAAGATAACTAAAGATGGGAAGGTGGAAGTCGACTCTTCGGTGTTTACTGATTGCATGGACGTTGCAAACAAATTGAAGGATCTCCTTGGAAGTGTTGAAAGGATAGATGTAAAGGATGAGACTGAAATAGCCCCTGACAGGAACTTAAGAATTGACAGGGAATAACATAAGCGATGAGCAACGAGTAGTAACATTAATGAATCATGATGCTATCATTAATGTACATTCCATAATACCTGTATCACGGATAAACGGCCCCGGGAAAAGGATGGTTGTTTTTTTTCAGGGTTGCCGCAACAAATGTGCCGGATGTTTTAATCCGGAGACACATCCATTCATACGGATTGCCGAACACACTCCAGAGACTATATTTACCAATTTCTTTCGCCCTGGCATTGAGGGCCTTACAGTAAGCGGAGGCGATCCATTTTATCAGCGAAGAGGGCTTCTTCGGCTCCTTAAAAGTGCCAAAGAGGATTACGGACTTTCTACTGTTGTCTATACCGGATTCACATATGAACGGCTTGCAGCCTCAGCCTATTGCAGGGTTATTTTCAGATACACGGACGTGCTCATAGACGGAAAATTCGAAGAGGCAAGGAGGGAACCTACCATGCTTGCACGGGGCTCAACAAATCAGAGATTACACTTCCTGAGCAATAGATACAGGGAAGAGGACTTTATCATGAATGGAAAAGTTGAGCTGATAGTAGGTTCAGACGGCACAATTACACAGACAGGTTTCAGCAAGGTGGCATGATGAAAAAAGAAGAGGAAAATATTGCCTGCATACTTGAGACATTCCCAAGGGTCAAAGACGTAATAGAGCCGGAATCCAGGAAGAGGATTTTGTCACAATGCGTAAACTGTATAAAAGAGATCCCGAAGAAAGTTGAATCTTTAGCAGGATACCAGTTATGCGTGTCTTTAACCAACCGGATTGAAAACCCTTCTGAGAGAAAATGGCTTCTCCTCGCCATCTCACGGGAGTTACCCGTGACAGCAGAGTTCCATCATCTAAACTTAGAGGTCTTGTCACAGTCTGTAAGGGCAGCCAATGCAATAGAAGATGCAAAGTTAAGAAAGGATGAACTTCTCGATATTATACATAGCCTTCCGGAAAAAGATGACTTTCAACCGCTTTTTATGGACGCTATGAGTCATGCCATTAAAGCGGCAGATGAGATTAAAAACCAGCAGCACAGGGTTCATGCACTTATAAATTTAGTGGATGAGATCCCACGGTCACAGGAATACAATCACCTCCGGTTAAGGACATTTAAACTTGCCCTCAACCTGGCAACCAGTATCAGCCATACACAATATGACGAACTTAGGCTAAAACAGATTGCAAAAACACTTCCCAAGACCAGTGACGTTGAATTCTACCGACAGTATACCCTGCTTGGCATTGCAAAAGAGATCCCGAAGACAGGAGAATTCTTACACCTCTTCAAAGAGGCCATCATGCTCGCCATAGCGGCAGCCGTTACAATTGACGAACCTTATTACAGAAAGTATGCACTCTGTTATATTGCTGAGGAACTGGCAGGATCACATGAGTTAACATCA
>MHEI01000051.1:0-5177 GCA_001805165.1 Nitrospirae bacterium RBG_16_43_11
GGAAGAAGATATACAGCCAGGGATCAAAGGCCATCATCCAGCCGCTTGCCCATCAATTGAGTAAGAAAAAGATTGAACCATTCATGATTACCCTTGAAGTGGGCGGTGAAACCGGGGAGCATCCATATTCATCACATCACGGCGAAGAGTTTGGAATCATTATTAATGGTAAGGTCAGGTTCCTCCTTGACAGGAAGGAATACACCCTCAGCAAAGGGGACAGCGTCTATTTTAATTCGACCAGGCCGCACAAATGGGAGAATGTCGGAAAGAAAGAGGCTGTCATCATGTTGGTAATTCCAGGGGCGTGAGATGATATCACCATTCACTTTAATAACAACATCACTATATATCTTTTTCTCGGTTGTGATTTTGTCGCTGTTATTTTCCAGAAACCAGAGGCTGTTAGTATATTCTGTATTTCCCCTGACATCTTTTGCCTCCCTTCTGGCACTTATAGCAGGTATATGGATTGTGCAGTACGGGATAACAGAATCCTGGATTATATTGATGGGGCTGCCTGATCTTCCGTTTCATATTAGGCTCGATCCCCTCTCCGGTTTCTTCCTGACTCTAATCGGTGCCCTTGGATTTATCGTATCTGTCTATTCCATAGGATATGTTAAAGCTTTCATAGGACACAGGCCTGTGACAAGCCTTGCAATCTTCTACTCACTCTTCCTGGCGGGTATGTTCATGGTGGTTCTGGCAGACGATGCGTTCTTCTTCCTGATCTCATGGGAGGTTATGGCCGCTGCCTCTTACTTCCTCGTCATGTTTGAGGATGAGAGGACTGAGAACCGGAGGGCCGCCTTCTTATACTTAGTCATTGCTCATATCGGGGCTATTGCCATCCTCCTTTCCTTCGGTCTGATGGCCGGTTTTGCAACCGGATTTGAGAGCTTTAATGGATATACATTTGATGCCATGCGTCATGCAAGCTTCCCTCCGCATTGGGCAGCAGTTACGTTCTTTCTGGCCTTCTTTGGTTTTGCTGCCAAAGCTGGAGTTATACCCCTGCACGTCTGGCTTCCGGAGGCTCACCCCGTGGCCCCTTCCAACGTGTCTGCACTGATGAGCGGTATTATGTTGAAGACTGCCATATACGGTATCATTCGGGTCACCTTTGACCTGATAAGGGATTTCCCCTGGTGGTGGGGGGCAGTGGTAATGATACTGGGTTTGGTTTCAGCGCTCCTCGGGATACTTTTTGCCCTGCAGCAGCAGGACCTCAAGAAACTTCTTGCCTACTCCTCAGTGGAAAATATTGGCATCATCCTGGTTGGTATCGGTCTTTCCATGACCTTTGCCTCTTTCCACAGTCCTGTTCTCTCAGCCCTGGCGCTTACTGCCGGGCTTTATCATACATTCAACCATGCCATGTTTAAGGGGCTTCTGTTCATGGGGGCAGGCGCTGTCCTTCATGCTACCCATGAGCGCAATATGGAGGGGATGGGGGGGCTTATTCACAGGATGCCCTGGACATCGGCGCTCTTTCTGATAGGGTGCATCTCCATATCAGCCCTGCCGCCTTTTAACGGATTTGTCTCCGAGTGGCTGATGTTTCAGGCTTTCCTACTCTCGCCTGCTCTTCCGAGCACCCTGCTCAATTTCCTCATTCCTATGGGAGCGGCGCTACTGGCCCTTGCCGCGGCCCTTGCCGCCATGTGTTTTGTCAAGGCTTTTGGAGTTACATTCCTTGGACAGTGGCGGGGGCAGCATCATTCGGAGATTCATGAGGTTGACTGGTTTATGAGGATTGGCATGGGGATGACCGCAATTGCCTGCCTCTGCCTTGGTATCTTTCCAACGGCCATGATCCGGTGGATGGACGTTATTGCCGCCGGGTTTGTCGGGGGGGAACTGTCTGAATCTGCAGGGGCGTTCGGGTGGATATGGCTGACACCTATCTCCCATGAGAGGGCATCCTACTCAGGCCCTATAGTCTTACTTGGTCTCGTGGGGATCGTTGCCCTGGCATTTCTCCTCCTTCATGCCCGCAGAAAGACCATACATAGGGGGCCGTTATGGGACTGCGGCTTTGAGAAAGTGACACCGCGGATGCAGTACACTGCCACAGCATTCTCTATGCCGGTCAGGAGGATATTCGGATTTTATTTTCATATTCGTGAACGGAAGGAATCGAAACACCTTCTTGATCATAAGGCATTTATTAAAAGTATCCGTTATACCCTGAAAACGAGGGATCGCTTCTGGGGATGGCTTTATCAACCTGTAGTTGATGCCTCTTTCTGGATATCCAGAAAGACTGGAAAGCTGCAGAAGGGGCGCATTCAGGTATACCTCATCTATTCCTTTGCTACGATCATCCTCTTATTGGTGCTGCTGAGATGAGTGAAATGTTTTCTTCTTACATATTAGAGGTAGTTCAGATAGTAATACTCCTTGCTGCTGCACCGGTATTCATAGGATGGGTAAGAACCTTAAAATGCTGGTTTCAGGGACGGACTACGGCCGGTATATTTCAGCCTTACCGGGATTTGATCAAGCTCTTTCACAAAGACATAGTACTTGCTGAAAATGCATCCTGGATATTCAGGATCACCCCATATCTCATATTTGGTTTTACTGTATTGATAGGGGCGATCATCCCTGTGTTGTCAGTGGACCTTCCCTTATCCTCTACCGCAGACGTCATAGCCATCGTCTCCCTTTTTGCCATGTCGAGATTCTTCACAGCCCTGGCAGGCATGGATATTGGTACTGCCTTTGGCGGGATGGGATCGAGCAGGGAGATGACTATAGCGTCCCTTGCTGAACCTGCCATGCTGATGGCAGTATTTACAGTATCACTGGCCAGCAAGTCAACGTCCCTCTCGCAGATGGCGCAGGTCATTGCCCATGGAGATCTTGTTTTGAGGCCTTCCCTTGCCTTTGCCCTCCTTGCATTCATTTTTATTTCACTGGCGGAGACCGGGAGGATACCGGTAGATAATCCTGCTACTCATCTTGAGCTGACGATGATACATGAAGCGATGATCCTCGAATACTCGGGAAGACACCTGGCCCTGATAGAATGGGCCGGGATGATGAAACTCTACCTTTTTGCCGTTCTCGGAATTGCCGCGTTCTTCCCGTGGGGGATTGCTGAAGCAGGAAATTTAATAGCAATTCCAATAGCTATTTTAGTGCTGGCAGTGAAGCTTGTTCTTGCAGGGGTTGGTCTTGTGTTAATAGAAACAGGCCTTGCAAAGATGAGGTTCTTCAGGGTACCCGAGTTCCTCGGGAGCGCCTTTCTCTTTGCAACGCTTGGGATGCTGTCATTTTTTATGCTGGAGTAGAGAATTCTGATATGTCAGTAAGTTTCGCAGCACAACTAAATAGTGTCCTCGCGGCGCTGATACTCCTGACCGCCTTTGGACTTCTTGCCCAGAGGAGGATATACGGGCTCCTTCACCTCTTCGCATGGCAGGGGGTATTTCTCTCGATCAGTACGGCGGTAGTCGGGTATGTGGCGGGACAACAGCATCTTTACATATCATCTATTCTTACACTGGCCATTAAAGTCATCGTACTGCCATACATTCTCCATATACTGATCATCCGGCTGCAGATACATAAGGAGGTTGAGACTGTCATTAATATCCCGACTACCATGCTGATAGGAATCGCCCTCGTGATCTTCTCGTATCATCTGACATCGCCTATCAGGGAGTTGTCAACCCTGGTTACCCGTTCCACTATCTCTGTAGCCCTGGCGACAGTGATGCTTGGGCTTCTGATGATGATTACACGGAAGCACGCCGTTACCCAGATCATAGGTTTCCTTGCCATGGAGAACGGTTTATTCTTCGCTGCCACGAGCGCCACTTATGGAATGCCGCTCGTAGTGGAATTAGGCGTGGCATTGGACATACTGATTGCGGCATTTATATTCGGCATATTCTTTTTCCATATACGGACTACGTTTGAAAGCCTGGATGTGGAGCAGATGGCAAGGCTAAAGGAGGAGGACTGAGCAGTTAAATAGGGACAGCGACTATTTTAATAAATAGTCGCTGTCCCTATTTACTAAGACGGTCATAAGTATAGCAAAATTTGTCATCCCCGAATGCTTCTATCGGGGATATGGTTTCTTTAAAACCGGATTCCCGATTAAACACTTCGGGAATGACAATTAAAGAGAATGTTGTCTTACTTATAGTCTTCTTAGTAACTGCGTATTAGGTAACTTTACTATTATGACGATTTTGCTTTTATTAGGTGTTTCATTCATAGCTGCAGCAATCCTTGCATTTGTGGGGGACAGGAAGTATGCCCCTGAGATAAACATTGTTTGTTCGATGGCCACGTTTGCTGTCAGCATTGCCCTTGCTATTCAGGTTTATAATGACGGTCCATTTATTGCGGGGGGGAAGTTTTTCTTCATAGATGCATTTAATGTTTATCTTGTTGTGCTGACCTCCTTTGTTTCCACGACCACTGCTGTTTTCAGCAGGAGATACATGAGACGGGAGAGGGAGCATGGCCGTGTCGGCCACTGGGGTATGCGCTTCTATCATGCCATGTTTCAGCTTTTTATTTTCGCGATGCTACTCTGTCTTTTAACCAACAATCTTGGTGTCCTCTGGATTGCGATGGAGCTGGCAACCCTTTCCACGGTATTGCTCGTATCTCTATACAGGACGCCCACAGCAATAGAGGCGGCATGGAAGTATTTTATCCTCTGTGGTGTTGGGATTGCACTGGCTCTATTCGGAACGGTACTACTTTATTTTGCGGCTGAGAAGGTCCTCGGCGAGGGAGGAGAGGCATTACTTTGGACAAACCTGAATCTTGTGAGCGGGCAGCTTGAACCTACAGTCCTGCAATTGGCATTCGTGTTCCTTATGGTAGGATACGGGACAAAAGTAGGGCTTGTACCCCTGCACAACTGGCTTCCTGATGCCCACAGCGAAGGACCGACGCCTATATCTGCAGTACTTTCCGGTCTTCTTTTAAACATCGCACTCTATGCACTGGTAAGATGCAAGGTGTTAGTGGATGGCTCACTCGGAACGAACCTCGCAGGGAATATCATGATGGGTTTTGGTATCCTATCAATTATTGTTTCCGCTTTTTCACTCCTGCGTCAAAAGGACATCAAGAGGATGTTTGCCTACTCATCTATTGAACATATGGGGATTGCAACGTTCGCCTTTGGCCTTGGGGGGCCT
>MHEI01000051.1:5503-6347 GCA_001805165.1 Nitrospirae bacterium RBG_16_43_11
ATATCCTTAAGGTAGCTCACATCCCGGTTGTGTTGCACATGGTACTTGTCCTTGTAATAGGATTATATATGCCAAACTTTCTGTCTCAATGGTTTCATACGGCAGTGGATTTGTTGAAGTGAGCAATGAGTGGAAAGCAATGAGCAATGAGTAAACGAAGACATGGATAGTTTAGTAAACATTATAACAGGACTGCTCGGCCCCGATGCCGTAAGGGATGATGGCCATTATCCGGCTGCTGTCCCATCTTTTCTTGTTCCGAGGGAACGGTTCATTGAGGCGGCAAGGGGAATGAAAAAGGCCGGCGCCAGGCTTGTCGCTGAATGGTCAACAGACGAAAGGAAATCAAGCAAGGGGTTCGGAATCTACACCTGTTACTCCCTCGATTCTGAATACATCATTGTCAATTGCCACACCCCTATAGATGATCCAACATTCCCAAGCCTTACCAAAAAATTTGTCCCCGCCTCCCGCTGTGAAAGGCAGATGAGAAGCTTCATGGGTGTCACCCCTGCGGGTCATCCTGACCCGATCCCCTGGATAAAACGCGAGGACTGGCCGGAGGATGCCTATCCACTGAGGAAAGACTTCGATCCCTCAACACCGATGCCAAGGGTGACAGGGGAGTATCAATGGATCAGGGCAGAAGGTGAAGGTGTTTATGAAATCGCTGTTGGCCCAGTCCATGCCGGGATCATCGAACCTGGTCATTTCCGTTTCCAGGCAGTAGGGGAGGACATCCTCCATTTAGAAGAGAGACTCGGCTATGTACACAAGGGGATAGAAAAGAGATTTGAGTCCCTTGCGTGGCATGACGGCGCGAAACTGGCAGGCCGTGTATCGG
>MHEI01000052.1:0-3251 GCA_001805165.1 Nitrospirae bacterium RBG_16_43_11
GAAGTTTTGCAGCAAAGACATGGACACCGGTTAGAGAACTCTGAAATGCCTGAGCTATCTCTATCCCAATGTCAATGCCGTGGGTTGAATAATCTGAATTGTCAACAGCGACCATGATGTTACGATAATCCACGACAGCACCTCCTTCGTATGACTATTGAACATGGCTGTTTAAAGTGTCCCTAACGTCTTTTATAAATAATCAATATCCCCTACAAACAATTGTACTTTAACAACCTCTCCCTGCAGTACCTTCTCCTTGTCAGGAGGCAGTACCATGAAGCTGTTGGCCCGTGACATTGATATAAGTATTCCGCTCCCCTGATCACCGGTAGATTTGACAAAGTATTTCCCCTCTTTATATCTTGTTACCGCCCTTACATAATTGGTACGGCCGGGACGGGTGCGGAACTCTTCCTCGCAGACAGCATCCACAAGTGGTCTCGATAATGATGTATGCCCGCTCATCTTTAGGATGGCCGGTCTTGCAAACACCTCAAATGTCACCATCGTGGACACTGGATTTCCGGGAAGCCCGAATATGGGTTTATCACCGACAAGTCCGAAGGCTATCGGATGACCGGGTCTTAGCCCTACAGTCCAGAACTTCATATCTATACCGTATTCCTTTAAAATATCTTTGACGAAATCATACATACCTACAGATACACCCCCTGAGACAAGGAGCATATCTCCATGTAATCCCTCTCCTATCTTCTCCCTCAAACTTTCCTTATTATCACGGGCAATTCCAAGGAGATGTGGAATACCACCGGCCTCAATAACCTGAGCCGCCACAGTGTAACCATTACTGTTAGGTATCTTATTCTCTGTAATCTCCTCATCGAGGTCAGCGAGTTCATCACCGGTGGCAAGTACCATTACCTTTGGCCTCCTGTAAGCCGTAACCACAGGCTTGCCTACCATTGCCATTACCCCTATATGGGCGGCATTGAGAACACTCCCCTTAGTAAGGACTATATCGCCTTTCTTTATGTTCTCACCCTTGTGTCTGACATTCTCTCCTTTTTCCCCGGCATAGAAGATATTAACAGAATCTCCCTCGCCCTTCGTGTCCTCTACACGCACAACAGTATCAGAGCCATCAGGCACAGGAGCACCTGTCATGATCCGGATAGCTTCACCCTTGTTTACCGGTTTGTCAGGCATTATACCGGCACGGACATCACCCACGATCCTCAACCTGACACCATTTTCCTTTGAGGCATTTTTTATGTCATCCCATTTGACTGCAAATCCATCCATGGCCGAATTGTCCCATGGCGGATGGAACAGGCCGCTTGACACATCTTCTGCCAATACCCTCCCATGCGCATCCTGAATCGCAATCCTCTCTGTGCCGAGTACTTTAGTACTGTCTAAGACAGTCTTCAACGCCTCCTCTACTGAACGCATATCTTATTCCTCCTTTTTACTCGAAAATCCCATCCCCGGCTGCAATCTTGTTAGCCTCTGTTAAATCCTCCTGAGTATTCATATTGAAAAAAGACATTAAATCCGGGTCTACTGCTCCTATTTCTGACATCTGAACTTTCCGGACACTTAATCCTTCGACCTCATTAATAAATTTAGTAACATTATAAAACCCATTATCAAGCCATTTACGAATATAGGGACTGCACTTCCTGCTGTAAACCGCGTGAAGCGGATGGAGCCTTCCGCCGTCATCCGGGACTACTATATCATAACTTACAGGCTCACTGATTACAACCTTAACAGTTGAAGCTTTAATAAACGGCAGGTCACAGGAGGCAACAAATATCCGCTCAGATTTGGCATAAGATAGTCCTGTGTATATGCCTCCAAGAGGACCACAATCAGGTACAATATCAGACACTTCCCTGTATCCAATACCTGCATGCCTGCCGGCCTTATTTGTGACAACAAGTATCTCATCAAACATGGTTTCGAACACCTCAAGTATTCTGCGAAACAGAGGTACGCCGCCGACAGACATAAGGGCCTTGTCCTGGCCCATGCGGCTGCTCTTTCCACCTGTTAAGATAACGCCTGTCATTTTGCAGGCTTTCCGCAATCCGATTCGTCCCCATGCAGCTTCTCGATAACATGCGGAATCGTAGAAAGTATCACACCTAAACTCTCTGCAACACCCTTTGGACTGCCCGGAAGATTGACAATCATGGAACTGCCTCTTGTGCCGACAAGTCCGCGGGAGATTGCCGCCCTCAAAGTCTTTTTACACCCTTCCGCCCTCATCAACTCGGATAATCCGGGGATCTCTTTCTCCATTACATTTTTTGTCGCCTCTGGCGTAATATCCCTTGGACTAACCCCTGTTCCGCCGGTTGTTACAATCAGATCCGCCTTCATCTCGTCTGCAAAATACCTTAACTTATCCTCGATAATCTTCTGCTCGTCCGGAATAATATCATGCACAATCACGTCACCGTCAATATCTTTTACCATCTGACAAATTAATTTCCCGCTCTCATCAATACGCTCTCCCCTTGAACCTTTGTCACTCATTGTTAATACAGCAACTTTTATCATCGAAAATCCCTCCTTATGTTATTTCCCTCTACCCTTGCAAGAATCTCTTTTCTATAAAGCCGGTTATACCTTCAGCATCATTGATATCAAATGCAGGGATGGTTAAGTTAAGCAGCTTGTCAGACGCCACTGCAATAATTGACGGGTCATTGAGGCATCTCAAATCATGACCACTGCCATTTCTGTTCACCTCTATCTTAGGATATGTATCCCTCTTGAATCCCTCGACGATGAGTATATCTGCATCTGAAACAAACTTTTCCAATACATCATCAATTGTCAGCTCACTGCTGGTATCTGATACAACAGAAAACTGCTCCGGCGCTGAAAGGACTACAGTCTTTGCCCCTGCAGATTTGTGACGCCGGCTATCCTTGCCTTCTGCGTCCATACTGAAATTCTTGTGAGTATGCTTGACAGTGGCAACCTTATACCCCATTTTCGTGAGCAATCTAATAACCTTTTCTATCAGCGTAGTCTTACCGCTGTTAGATGAGCCTACAAAGCATATGACTGGAATTGTTGTTTTTGTTTGTTTCATCTGAAAATCCCTTACCGTTATGCTGTATAGCATAACGCAAGATTATAAAAAATTCCACGTCTTTTTTTCCAGAACACCTTCAAGGTACGAAGTCATCTCATCATACCTCTTGAGAAACTCCTTCGCTTCCATTGAGAGAGTTGTCCCGCCGCCATTATAACCGCCTGTCTGAGTGACG
>MHEI01000052.1:3268-4223 GCA_001805165.1 Nitrospirae bacterium RBG_16_43_11
ACGATCTTCCATTGCATGCAGATAACTCCATGCCCTCCTGTAAGGTATGTTTACCGCCTTCGCAGCCTGATTAATTGAACCATACTTATCTATACCCTTCAGAAGCTGAAACCTCCCCTCACCGAAGAACGGTTTACCATCAATCTCAAGCCATAATTTTGCACGCACAGTTATCATCTCTTTCACACCGTCCCTGTTTCTTTTAGCTGTTCTTTTCTTCATTACTCTTTTGCTCAGTCTCTTTGTTCAGGTCAATAACGTCCCGTGTTATACTGTCAGTAATGTCCGATTTAGCACGCTGAAAACTCCTGAATGCCTTGCCTATCTCTTTACCGACCTTAGGTAATTCCTTAGGCCCTATAACAAGCAACGCAATCACGAGTATTAAAATAAGCTCTGAAGTACCAATACCAAACATAAATTAAACCCGGGGTTTCAATAAGCCGCTATGCTCATAGTTGATGCTCAATAATACCCGGCATCAACTATTTTGAATCCCGCTCTCCTTCTTTCTTCATCTCCTCTATCTTCGGCGTCTCTGAAATACCTTTCTTAAATCCATTGATAGCTTTTCCCAGTCCTTCACCAATCTGCGGAAGTTTTCCCACACCAAAGATAATAAGGATAATGGCGAGTATTACAAGTAACTCAGACATTCCAAGGCCAAACATAATCTGCCTCCTTTTTTATAACTACCTGTCACGTGGTCAAAGGGCGACCTGCCTGGACGGAAACATAAGGTTGGATCAGCCTGCCCGGTTCAAGGCAGATAAACCCGTAGGACCTGTTAAGAAAATTATGTCTGTATTTTATACTTGTAAATATGGAGCGTCAAGGGTTTTTTATCCTACAATAGATTTCCCTTCATTATACCTTGAACCTGCAGACCATCTGCTGAAGGTTCGTCGCGAGGTTGAGCAGGTCATCGGCAGCATGGGCGGTCTGTGAGGCCGCG
>MHEI01000052.1:4301-4779 GCA_001805165.1 Nitrospirae bacterium RBG_16_43_11
GCCGCCGTCGCGATCTGCATGATCATGTCCGACACCTTCTGCGCACCATCCACTACCTGGCGCAGCGCATCCCCAGCCTCGTTCGCCAGCACCACCCCGTTCTCCACCTCACTCGTCCCCTCATCCATCGTCCGCACCGCCTTCTGGATGTCCGACTGGATCGTCTTAATCGTAGATGCAATCTCCGCTGTCGCCTTCGTTGTCCGCTCCGCAAGCTTCCTCACCTCATCGGCCACCACAGCAAACCCCCTCCCCTGCTCATTGGCCCTCGCCGCCTCTATCGCCGCGTTCAGCGCCAGGAGGTTCGTCTGCTCAGCAATATTGTCAATCACGCTCACAATCTCCCCGATCTGCTCCGAACTCGTCCCCAGCATCTCGATCACACGCGCAGCATCTTTCACGGACTGCGCAATCTTCTGCATCCCGTGCACCGTCTCCTCCACCACATGGCCACCCTTGTCCGCCGTCTCGTTAGCCC
>MHEI01000052.1:4819-5088 GCA_001805165.1 Nitrospirae bacterium RBG_16_43_11
ATCCGTCACCGATGCACTCATCTCCTCTATCGCCGTGGCCGCCTGAACCGCCTGCTGACTCTGCGCCGTAGACCCCATGGCCATCTGCTCTGCTGCTGCAGACAGTTCCACTGCCGCAGATGCCGACTGCTCCGTCGCCTTCTTGATCTGCAGCACGATCGTGTGCAACTGGTCCATAAATCCGTTAAACGCCGCAGCCGTCTTCCCTATCTCATCCCCGCTGCCCGCATCCAGCCGGAAGGTCAGGTCCCCCTCACCCTGGGACAACT
>MHEI01000053.1:0-387 GCA_001805165.1 Nitrospirae bacterium RBG_16_43_11
GGCTGGGAGACAGCATCCGGGTGCGTGTGGAAAAGGTAGATATGGAGAAGAGAAAGATAGACTTCACCCTCGCATGATGTTAGAATATTTTCATGAAATTTAAAAAGGAACGGGTAGTTATACTTTCGATAAATATCATAGAAGGTCTTATTAAGAACGGCTTTATTGCACAGTCTGCGCCTAAAGAAGAACTGGTTAAAAAGGTTCAGAATACAATAACTGACGATCTCATGGTAGAAGAAAAACTTAATGAAGAGGTGCGGGAAATTCTGAAGAGTTACTCAAAACAGCTTGAACAGGAGAGTGTAAATTATCAGAAGATGTTCCAGATGGTTAAAGATAAACTTGTTAAGGAGAGAGGCATAATACTTTAATATGATATTGAGC
>MHEI01000053.1:396-6478 GCA_001805165.1 Nitrospirae bacterium RBG_16_43_11
ATAAACCATTTATCACACATAATCCTGAAGGATCTGAAAAACAGCCCTGTTGCTTTGCAGGGAGATGAAATATCCGTCCTGCGGGAAATCAAACGGTTGATAGCCGCAGAGGTGCATATAGATAAAGAAGTGGATGTCATAGTGAGAAATAAGCTGGCTGCATATACCAGGAAGATGGCTGAAGGAACCCCGGAGTGGACCAACCAGTATAACCGCTTTTTTGAAGAAGAGATGAGAAAACGGAGGAGATAAGCCTATTTTTTATGAGAGAGCTTCTCTTTAATCTCATGGAGTTTGGCATACTGTCTTGGGAATACGGTCTTCAGCCTGGACAGATTCCGCCTTATATATGTGCTTGACTTTGAGAGCATAACAATTCCAATTATGAATGGTACAAAGCCGGGAAATAATGGAAGAAGAAATCCTACCAATCCTACAGATATAAATATACAACCGGCTGCGAAATAGATCGAACGTTTTACCATACACTACTGAAGGTCTATATCTTCTACTGTAATCTCTTTGTTGATTATCCTGAAACTGCCAACTTCTGTTTCCCTGCTGTCATTTATTGAAATGATAATATAAACCGCTTCAGGATAGTAGGCAAGTTCTATATCTGTGCGGGAAGGCCAGGCCGGATGGTTTGGATGGGAATGGTAAATGGCCTTCAATTCCAATTCGAGAGACCTCATCTCTTTAAATACCCTCATCTGCTCTGCCGGGTCCATGAGGTAAGTAACCTTTGATTTGTCAGTATTACTCATACGGTAGATGTGGGATACCGCATCCCCTTTACCAGCAAGTAACCCGCAACATTCAAATGGAAAATCAGCCTTAACATGTTCAAGCATGGCACTGGAAATGTTGGAAGGTATTATTAGCATAACCCCGCTTGTTACGAAGTCGTCATATTTTAAGTGTGCAGCTCTGCTCATAATCAAGCAGCTCAGTAATCTTCTTCTCCTTACCGCACAGAGGACAGTTAGGATCTTTCCGAGTCTTGACTTTGAGGAATCTCATCCCTAATGCATCATATATCAACAGGTGAGAGGCAAGTGAGCTGTCCATCCCAAGTATCTCTTTAACGGCCTCTGTAGCCTGTATTACGCCAACAGTCCCGGCAAGTACGCCAAGGACACCGGCCTCCTGACAACTCGGCACAAGTCCCGGCGGGGGCGGCTCAGGATAAAGACATCTGTAACATGGATGACCGTCATGAGGTTTTAATGTCGTTATCTGTCCTTCAAACCTGAAAATGCTGCCTGAGATGAGTGTTTTTCCGGCAAAGAAACATGCATCATTTACAAGGAATCTCGTTGGGAAGTTATCTGATCCATCAAGTACAAGGTCATAATCCCTGATTATGTCCATTATATTTGCAGATGTTAACCTTTCTTTATAAGGAACTACATTTACATCGGGGTTCAATGCCTCAAGGGTTTCTTTAGCAGATTCTACTTTAGGCTTATCAATTGTTTTCGTTGAATGTAATATCTGTCTCTGAAGATTAGACAGGTCCACCACGTCGTCGTCAATTATTCCTATAGTCCCAACACCTGCAGCAGCAAGGTAAAGCGCCACCGGAGAACCGAGCCCGCCGGCACCGGTAATAAAGACCTTTGACTCACAGATCTTCTGCTGTCCTTTTCCTCCAACCTCTGAGAGGATTATATGCCTGCTGTATCTTTTAACCTGTTCTTCAGAAAAATCCATAATTAAATTTTCCAGTCCTATTCTATAATGTTTCTCTCTATCGGCTCCACCTTCACTCCTTTTGCCCTAAGGGACTCAATAGCCTTTTCGATCTCGCCGGAATCACCTATTAACTCAAGTTCAACCCAACCGGTCTTCTCCCTGACATCTGCCTTTCTTATGTTGGTAACTACTTTAAACTCATGACCAATCTGGTAGATGATAGGTTCTGTTATCTTGTCTTCGGGAAAACCAATCCTTATCCTGAAATGTGACATCAGATTATCCTCCGGCTATAGCAGGCACAATAGAAACATCATCGCCATCTGAGAGAGCTGTATCACTGCCCTGCTTAAACCTTATATCTTCTTCATTAACATATATATTAACAAACCGCCTCAGGTTTCCGGCCTCATCACAAAGCCTCTCTTTAATCCCCGGGTACCTGTTTTCAAGATCCACAAGCATATCTCCTATTGTCCTGCCTGCTGCTTCAACCTCTCCCTGTCCGTTCGTCAATCCGCGTAACGGGGTTGGAATTCGTACCTTAACTGCCATATCTCCCCTCTTATTAGTTATTCTTTTCCTTGATATTAAGGGACTTTTCAAATGAATCCATAGAAGGATCTATCCTTACAACATCCCCGACAGCGTTTATTACAGCCTCCTGGGTCTTGAGACCATTTCCTGTAATATAGGCAACGACAGTCTCATCCGGAGGAATAAGCCCTTTCATTGCCAGCTTCTTTAAGACAGCAATTGTAACCCCGCCGGCTGTCTCCGCAAATATCCCTTCTGTTCTTGCAAGGAGTTTGATCCCTTCAATGGTCTCCCCGTCAGTTACAGCATCAATGCTGCCCTTACTCTCACGTACCGCCTTAAGAGCATAATATCCGTCTGCCGGGTTGCCTATCGCTATTGATTTGGCTATAGTCTTGGGTTTAACAGGTTTTATAAAATCCCTGCCTTCTTTAAATGCAGAAGCTACAGGTGAACACCCTTCTGCCTGTGCGCCATTTACCTTTGTAGTGACGCTGTCTATCAATCCGAGCATCCTGAACTCATTAAACCCTTTCCATATCTTTGTCAGCAATGAACCTGACGCCACCGGTACTACAACATGATCAGGCGCTTTCCATCCAAGCTGTTCGACTGTTTCAAATGCAAGTGTCTTTGATCCCTCAGCATAATATGGTCTTATATTTATATTAACAAATGCCCAGTTATATTCCCCGGCTACTTCACTGCACAACCTGTTAACATCATCATAATTCCCGTTTACAGCAACTACGGTTGGGGCATATATAAGACTACCCAATATCTTTCCTGCTTCAAGGTCTCCGGGAATAAAAACATAACACTGTAACCTTGCCTCAGCAGCATGGGCTGCAACAGAATTTGCAAGGTTTCCGGTTGACGCACAAGCAACTGCAGTAAAACCAAGTTCCTTAGCCCTTGTAATGGCGATTGCCACTACCCTGTCTTTAAATGAAAGTGTAGGGTGGTTTACAGTATCATTTTTTATATAAAGCTTTTTCAGACCGAGCTCTGCACCAAGATTTTTTGCTTCAATCAGAGGTGTAAAACCCGCATACAGGCCGACCGTAGGAGGGCCTTCTACCGGAAGGAGGTCGGCATATCTCCAGAGACTCTTGGGGCCGCTCTCTATCCGTTCACGGCTTATGATCTTTTTGATCTCATCGTAATTATAATCAACTTCGAGGGGACCAAAACAGAACTCACATACGTGCATGGCAACGGCCGGATATAATTTCCCGCACTCCCTGCATTTAAGCCCTTTGATTTTTTGCTTTAAGGTATCAGATGCTGCAGACTTCTTGTTCATAATCTATCAACTCTTTAATCGTGGGATTCTCACCGCATACCGGACACTTTGGATTTTTCTTAATCCTTATCTCCCTGAATTCCATCTTCTGTGCATCAAATGTCATCAGCCTGTCTTTGAGAGGTTCCCCGATATTCAATATTAATTTTAATGCCTCTGTAGCCTGTATTGTCCCTATTACCCCGGCAAGTACACCAACTACGCCGGCCTCCTGGCATGTCGGTATCAGCCCCTGAGGCGGCGGACTGTTAAATACACAACGGTAACAGGCAGATTTATGTGGTACGATAGAAAGAACCTGCCCTATAAATCTCAGTATTCCGCCATGGACAAGAGGCTTATTTGTAATAACCGCCGCATCATTTGATAGAAACTTTGCAGGAAAGTTATCAGTCCCGTCTAAAATAACATCATACTCTCTAAAAAGGTCTAAAGCATTCTGCGAGGTCAGAAGCGCCTGATATGCCTTTACCTCTACATCAGGGTTAAGCGCCTCTATCTTCTCCTTTGCAGAAATGACCTTCGGTTTACCAATGTCCGGTGTCTGGTGGATTATCTGCCTCTGCAAATTAGACAGATCAACGACATCCCCGTCAATTATGCCCAGCGTACCAACCCCTGCCGCTGCCAGATAATATGCCGCAGGAGAACCCAGTCCGCCGGCGCCGATTACCAACACCCTGGATTCACGTATCTTTTTCTGACCCTTCCCTCCAACCTCCGGAAGTATTATATGCCTGCTGTATCTCTTTATCTGCTCGTCAGTGAAGCTCAATCAATTCTCCTATTCACTCGACCCCTTGAATCCTATTTTTACATCCTGAAATATTTCTCTATACTTATGTACCTCTCTCCAGTATCCGGCAGCACTGTCACTACATTCTTCCCAGCCCCTAATCTCTTTGCCACCTTCATAGCAGCAAACACATTTGCACCGGAAGATATACCCACCATCAGGCCTTCCTCTTTCGCTAACAATTTCGCTGTTTCGAATGCCTCGTCATCAGTAACCGGTATGACCTCATCAATGATACCCCTGTTTAACACCTTCGGTATAAAACCGGCGCCGATTCCCTGAATCTTATGCGGTCCTGGAGAACCTCCTGAAAGAACAGGTGATGACGCAGGCTCAACAGCTATAATCTTTATACTTTTCTTACGTTCCTTCAGCAATTCACCAACACCTGTTATAGTACCACCCGTACCAACGGCAGCAACAAATGCGGCGATTTCTCCGTTCAGTGAATCCCATATCTCAGGCCCTGTCGTCTTTCTATGCACTTCAGGATTGGCAGGATTCGAGAACTGGTCCGGCATAAAATAGCCGGGGTTTTCTTTGAGCAACCTCTCCGCTTCTATTATAGAG
The DNA here is from genome assembly GCA_001805165.1 of Nitrospirae bacterium RBG_16_43_11. Taxonomy (GTDB): domain Bacteria; phylum Nitrospirota; class 9FT-COMBO-42-15; order HDB-SIOI813; family HDB-SIOI813; genus RBG-16-43-11. The sequence continues at coordinate 5,304 of MHEI01000053.1, forward strand.
CCTTTCATGCCATCTATGGCCGGTGTCAATATCACCTCTGCCCCAAAAGATGAAAGGAGTCCAAACCTCTCCGTACTCATACTCTCAGGCATCACTAATATCGCCTTATATCCTTTGACCGCTGCTACGAGGGCCAGGCCAATGCCTGTATTCCCGCTTGTTGGTTCTACTATAGTATCTCCCGGATGTATCTTTCCTGCCTTCTCTGCCGCTTCTATCATGCTAAGGCATATACGGTCTTTTATACTGCCGCCAGGATTAAAGGACTCCATTTTTGCATACACATTCCCTCCAGCAAGTCCGGATATCTTATTAATCCTGACCATGGGAGTTGTACCTATCAGGTCAATGGCATTCTGGTATATATTTTTACTCATGTCCGGCCTCCTCCCATGAAATAGAGAAACTCTACTTCATCACCTTCTTTCAATTGTGTAGCACCATATTCATCACGTTCTATCATCCTGGAATTGACCTCTACCGCTACCATTCTCGGTTCAACATTCCTTACCTTTAAAATATCCAAAACTGAAGCCGCTTCTGTATTTTCATCCTTACCATTAACCCTGATCCTCATCTTACACTACCCCTCCTGTAAAGATTATCTAAAATAGCAGGAATGCTTTTAAGTTGTCAAGTATGGGCGGCAGTTTTTTGTGTTGACATAGAATGGCAAACACCTTAATAATAAATATGTGAGATTCTTGCAAAAGTGGTAAATTATAATTTTTGTAAGGAGAGCCATGGATAGGACGAAAACTTTAAGAGGGGTTTAGCCCTTCCCTTCAGGAAAGGGGGTGGACCATATTTATTTTTGAGGAAACAGTGTATTACATAGAAAGAAGTAAATAATTCACTTGCTGTGAAAAGGAGGTCAATATTAATGAAGAAATTAATAACCAGTATGGGAAGATTATGGATATTGGGATTTGTTCTCATGACCTCATCGGTCATGTTAACCATGACAGGCTGCTCTGATGACGCAAGCACAAGCCTGACAAATCCAACAGCGAACTCCTTTGAACCAACAGGCACAATTCAAGGGATTGTAAGGGATTCGGTTACCCTGGAACCTATCGCAGGGGCCAAGGTATCTATCGGTGTACAGACTGCCACAACAGATGCATATGGACAATACGTCCTGAGCGATGTGCCCGCGACATCCGATGCCTTGA
>MHEI01000053.1:6570-7259 GCA_001805165.1 Nitrospirae bacterium RBG_16_43_11
TATCCTGATTTTGTCTATCACGATGTTGAGCTGAAATACACTTCAATGAATGATTCCACACCGTGTCCGGATTTTGATCCTACTGATTCAGAGTCAACTGACTCCAACGATGCCTTAACAACGTGCGGCACCAATGCTACCAACCATGATACCCCTGTGGAGGGAATGGTGGCCTCTGTGACCACAGCGGTCGGCAAGCTCGATGCCGACATAACCGGTGTCGTGGCAGGCTGCGATTCTGCGGGATTCGAGGATGAGTTCTTTACGCCTGTAGTCGCTGGTTATATTGTTAAACTCTACAGCGATGATCTCGAGGGAGAGACAGACGGCAATTCAAGCAGTGGTCAGGATGGTCACCTGATTGGTCAAACGACCACCGATGCCACTGGGTCCTTTTCCTTCAGCAACGTGGAGGCCAATCTGGATGTCACTATAACGGCAGAGAGCTCTGATGGGACAAAGGTTGATTCCATTGCCAATACAACCCCTGCTGACGGGGAGACACTGGCATTAACGGTACAGAAGTCCACAGCCCTCCACGTCTGTCCTAATGATGCCCATGGACCGGAGATAGTCTCCATTAGTCCGGAGACTGGAAGTGATCAGACACCTGGCAGCACCAGCGTTGCCATAACCTTCAGTGAAGCGGTCAAGGATACCCCAACCGCCAGTACAGATGCGAGCAGCGT
>MHEI01000053.1:7369-8210 GCA_001805165.1 Nitrospirae bacterium RBG_16_43_11
CCACAGGGGCTTCGTCACTCTATACCGTCAGGATCAAGAATATTGATTCCAGATTTACGGACGACAATGGGGTGGCCGCAGCAATGGGTATCTGCGATGACGACACCAGTGTACCAGCCGCGTATGGCGTAGTCGTAGACGCTGGTACAACTGATTGTACCGTCTACTTTTCCACCGGCGGCGGGACAACGCCTGGGACACCGACGGTTACGCTGGTCAATAGCGCCAGCCTGGATGAAGTTGGAACTGTAGATATGGTGCTGGACTGGGCTCCAGTTTCCGGGGCTAAGTCCTATAAAGTGTATTGCAGATCTATTCAGGTCTGGGATGCCTCCACATCGGCGAACGGCAACTATGATTTGTATAGTACTGTGACTACCTCCAGCGAAACGGTCGTCATTGCGTCGTACGTGGAAAACGGCGAGATCGAGCTCCGCGATGAATGTTATGTTACAGGGATAAGCTCAGACCTCGTGGAAGGTACTGGCAGCGCCACAGTTATCGGCCAGGATATTCTCGGTCCCCTGATGGTCGCCGCTTCCCTCGTTGGTCCGACGGACACTAACGGGGATGGCACTTGTGAGACACTGGCAGTCACTTTCAACGAAGCCCTCGATGAGGCTGTGGCGGAGACCATTGGCACATCAACCTATACCTATAACTTGGGCACCACGGAAGCCGCATCAACGGCGGCCACTTCAGCGGTCTATAATCCAGCAGGACCCTCCGTTACGATGACTTTTGCGGAACGGATATGTGCGCAGTTTACGAATGATGTGGATGAGACGTTAACCGTGACCGGTGTAACCGACGTCGGTGGAAATACCATCAGAACGACGGG
>MHEI01000053.1:8245-8630 GCA_001805165.1 Nitrospirae bacterium RBG_16_43_11
AATAACGAATGGTCCCTTTTTAAAGGCAGGGGGAGAATCCCCCTGCCTTTTCTTTTTGGTGCACCAGGCAGGGCGCCCATTCCTGGAGATGAGAGTCGTCTACGGACCCTGATGAAAAATGTGTTGGCATATCTTGTTTCTATTTTAGGAATCCTTCTCTTGCCTCTGGGATGTGGAGATTCCAAAGGGGGCCCTATTTGGACCGTTATGGTCTACATGGCCGGAGACAATAACCTCTCCTCCTCTCTGTTACAAGACTTGGATGAGATGGAGGTGATCGGTTCAACTGATAATGTAAATGTTGTAGTCCAGATTGATACACTCACAGGAACGACTAAGAGATTGCTTGTAAAACGCGGCGAGTCAACACTTCTTGAAGACCTCG
>MHEI01000053.1:8711-8872 GCA_001805165.1 Nitrospirae bacterium RBG_16_43_11
CCCTTATATTATCCAGTCATGGTGACGGACTTGCAAAGCGGCTACCCATTCACCAGACAATAAGTCAGGCGAGGATACTGCAGGATGATACAGATAATGTCTCATGCTGTCTCTCTAATGTCCTTGTCCGGCAGGCAATTGAAGAATCTGATGTAAACTTT
>MHEI01000053.1:8967-9249 GCA_001805165.1 Nitrospirae bacterium RBG_16_43_11
AGGACAGGCCAGTGGATGGGATTATACCGCCATCCTGAGGGCTTTAGCCAACTCACCGGACATGAACGGCGATGAACTTGCTATAGAGATTGTAGAGGGCTACAGCTCTTTTTATGAAGATATTTTCTATTCTCAGAATCCATCCATTGAACAATACCTCACAATCTCTGCCATCCATCTTGGGGATAACATTAATACCCTGTCAGATAAGGTCAATCAGGTGTCAGAGATGATGATTGATGTCTTAAACAGTGAAGATCAGGAGATAAGGGAGTTACTGGT
>MHEI01000053.1:9340-9591 GCA_001805165.1 Nitrospirae bacterium RBG_16_43_11
AAACTGCATGATGTTTTGAAGCAGGAGGCAGAACTGCCTTTAACATTAGTGCAAATAGAAGAGAGGATAGAAGAGATACTTGCCTTAATTGAGACGGTTATCCTTTCTGAATATCACGGTAATGCACGTCCGGAGAGTAACGGGCTCTCGATAAGCTTTTTCAGATTTCCTGAGGCGGTGGATTACAGGACTTATGACAGTAATTACAAAGACTATAATCCGGAGACATCAGAGGGGAGTAAGGTGCGGTT
>MHEI01000053.1:9668-10123 GCA_001805165.1 Nitrospirae bacterium RBG_16_43_11
ACTATTCTTAACGAGTTGAATATAATGCCTTTATTATCCTCTCGATACCTGCAAGGTCTTTCTTTATTTCGATATCAATAAAACCTTTTTCTTTTTCAAACAAATCCTTTATTCTCCCTGCCTGACCGTATCCCATCTCCATTACTACATACCCACCGGGCACAAGATAAGAAGGTGATTCGCGGATTATCCTTCTGTAGAAATCAAGGCCGTCTCCTCCGCCATAAAGCGCTGATGCAGGTTCATAATCCTTTATCTCAGGCTGAAGTTCTTCCATCTCGTTCTTAGATACATAAGGAGGGTTGGATACTATGACGTCTATTTTCCCTTTGAGATTCAAGGCGTCTATGGCACCAAATAAATCACCAGCCAGAAATGTTATTCTCTCTCCTACTCCATGCCTTCCGGCATTTTCTTCTGCAACTGCTATCGCCCCTTCAGATATGTCAACGGCG
>MHEI01000053.1:10177-10518 GCA_001805165.1 Nitrospirae bacterium RBG_16_43_11
CCTGTGCAGAGGTCGAGCACTGTGACCCCTTTTTTACTCACACTATTAACAACTTCATCTACCAATAATTCTGTCTCCGGTCTTGGGATAAGGACATCCTTGTTGACCTTGAACAAAAGCCCCCTGAACTCTACTTCACCGGTTATATATTGCAGAGGTTCTCTCCTCCCCCTCCTTTCAATACAGGCATTAAATTGTTCTCTCTCTGGCTCAGTAAGTACCCTGTCAGGATAAATCAACAGATCTTTTCGCCGACAGCCGAGTACATGTGCAAGCATATATTCTGCGTCTATGTGTGGAGAAGGCACATTATGCCGGATGAGATAATCATTGGCCCATCT
>MHEI01000053.1:10655-10840 GCA_001805165.1 Nitrospirae bacterium RBG_16_43_11
AATGATAAAATGGCCGAAGTTATATCAGAAATTGCAAGCGATATGACCGCTCTATATGCCCAGAATCTGATTCGCTGTGAGACATATATCGGAGAAGTGCATAGGAGAAACAGCCTGGTCTTGTCTTGCTGTTCTCCTGAATTCGTAGCCGGCAGATGACGGTGAAGAGTATATTTCAATACAAT
>MHEI01000053.1:11006-11141 GCA_001805165.1 Nitrospirae bacterium RBG_16_43_11
TAACGTAATGTCAGGTTCAGGCTCTGACTGTTCCTGTAATAATTGAACAGGGTTCTGCACACTCACTATTGCCCGCACTTGTACCTTCCGGGTGAAGAGGTTATTGAGGCGATTTACAACTGCTGAATGTCTGCT
>MHEI01000054.1:0-5102 GCA_001805165.1 Nitrospirae bacterium RBG_16_43_11
CAAGACGGTCATTCTCAAAAAAACGGAGTACTGCTACCTCAGAATCGAGGAGCAAGGCTGATGATGAGGACGATAATGCAGCTATTTTTTCAATGTCAACTGTGGAGAGGATTTCTATTCCCTCTTCGTTTACCGTGTATAATTTGAGGATTTTCCGCGACATGCGGTGCCGTTCGACATCATTGCTTATAGAGCTTGCAAGCTGTTGTCCGATATCTTCAAGAGAACTGACGGCCCCTGGTGTAAGATTGTGGACATTGGTAAATTCCATGACAATTACACCCACCCCTTCGCCTTTTGCCGCGAGGGGAAGGTATATAATGGAAACAGTGTCTTCCCTTTTTGCAAATTGAGTGATATTGTTGCCATCAGAAAGGCTCGCCTCAGAGAGTGTAAGCAAACTCCGCCTTTCAAGAACCTCGCTCAATATACCTGCCCCGCTCCTTATCCTTATATCTCCTGTCAGAAAAGGAAACTTTAAAGTGGTAGCCTGCAGTACAAGATCCCCTGTTGCCGGGTCTTTCATATAGATATGTGAATCTTCTGCCTCGACAAACCGGCGTAATGTCCTGTTTATGTCGTTCAGTTTCTGCCCCATAGGCTTTTCTGACCGGATAATATTTGATGGCTCAGTCAAAAGTCTTTCTTCTACATTAAGCAGCCGTGATTTTTCAGAATCTAAGGCGTCCTGAATAGATTTCTCAAATAAATTCATAATCGACAGGACAAATGAAATATCATCTTCAATAAAATTAATATTGTCATGTGTATAGTAAAGCCAAATCATGGCCTTGACTTCACCGTCTTTAGTAACGGGTATAACTGCCCCGGTATCACAATGATAAACTTCTCTTTTTTCTATTACACTTCTGATGATCGTATCTGCTTCTTTCTCATCTCTGACCGGAGAGTTAATCCTCCCATTTTTGATGATAAGGTCAGTTCCGGTACAAATGTCCCTAAGGATCTTGTAACTGGACTCTTTGCTAAGTATGGTTAGTTGAGCTGAAGCAGCATGTGCCCCAAGAAAGGCAGTCCTCAATATAAGAGAGCTGACCTCATTTAATGCATGGGCATGGGGAATTGAAGAAAGGCTGACTTTAAGATCTTCAAGTACTGTATCCAGACGCCCTGATATGAGGTGTCTTTTATCTTCTATAACTGCTTTTGATTTAAGTTCCCATATCAGCCTCGCGGAAGAACCGTTCATTATCTCAGCAGGGTGGAGGTACATCGAGTAGATATCCTTATGGTATTTTTCCGGTGCAGTGTCAATTATTAAGCTGAGGTTCTGTATAGAAGAAAGAGTCTGTAACCGCTGAGAAAATCCTAAGTCAAGATTATTGGCGTACTTGTAACCATAGTCCGCCATCCTGAACCCCAGTGCTGATTTATCGGGGTCAATAAGCATCATTATAGAGAGGTCAGGGTCCATCCTCATGAGAGAAAGAATCTCTAATCCTTCCTTTCCTGCCCCTATTAGTGCAACCTTTATTTTGCCATCATGATTCATTATGAATTGCCTTAATCAACCCCTCTGATTCTAATCGTTTTAAAAAGACAAGCGTTTCATCAACAACGGTGTGGACTTCTTTTGCAGTCGTTTCTGATGTCAAAGGTTGTTCTTTTGTCTCTTCTTTTCCCTTATGTGTCTCCCGGTACTCTATCCAGTCCAGAATAAGTGCATGGATGTCTTTTTCTATCCGTACAGTTACATTTTTCTCAACAGATGTGCCAATATAGAAATCTGCTCCTTCCCAGTCAAGCAGATGAAATAGAGCCGATTCCCCACTGATGGAGCCTGTGCTTGCATCAACGATCCTCCCGTCTTTGAGGTAAATCTCTCCCTTTTCATTTCCTTTTTTTAGAAACAGAGTGCATGTTTTCTTATTGACAGACAGGACCTGAAGGACATCTGTAAGGTTTATGTCAAGGAGTGATCCGATATGTTCTTCTTCGGAACGGTATTCATCAGGTTGGTTAATCAAGTCTGGCTCCCGTAAAAAAAGAGTATATAATTAGCAAAGGATAGAATCGGCAGATTTTCGACAGACTATACACCTTTTACTACAGGGTGTCAATCCTCGTTTCTTCTTTATACAGGCGGTTATATTCCATATAACTCCGGAAGACTTTTTTTACGTATTCACGAGTCTCTTTATACGGGATATCCTCAATGAACTCATCAAGTTCAACTCCGTCGAGTTTATTCATCCATCTCTCAACGGCCTCAGGGCCTGCATTATAACTTGCTATGGCGAGGAAGATGTTTCCGTCGAACTGAATGAGCCTCTGTGATAGAAATTTCGTTCCTAATTCTATATTTACCGCAGGATCGAATAATGATTCTCTTCCTGCATATGACTCTTTTGCCATACGTTTGGCAGTCCCTGGCATTAACTGCATAAGACCTAATGCCCCGGCAGGCGATACTGCTTCTTTGTTAAACCAACTCTCCTCCCGAATTATAGCGTAAACCAAAAAGGGATCGAGACCACTCCTGACAGCATGTTTTGTAATCAGATCGCTGTATCCGGCAGGGTATACAAGCGGCCACAGACGATTGTCCGATCCGTATCCCTTGTCAGCGTTAAGCGACGGAATATATGGCCGTATCGTGTGCATAGCGCGATTATATTCTCCCAGTGAAGAGAAGATAGAGGCAAGCATTAAGGCTGTTTCTTTGTCATCACTAATCCTGTTTCGAAACCTTAGGGCTTCAGCAATAGCATCATCCTTTAAGCCAAGATAAAGAAGCAGCCGGATACGTGTCAGGCCATGCTTCTCAGGGTTCTTGCTGACTTCTTCATTCGAAAACACCGCTTCCCAGTCATCCCGAACATAATTGCTGTTATCCTGAACATAATTGCTGTCATCCCGAACTTGTTTCGGGATCTCCTGAACCAGCATCCTTTGATTCCCGGAAAAAGATGCTGCATCGATCTCAGCACGAGGTTCAGGGTGACATACTGGATTTCCATCATCCCTGGTACCCTCAAGGTAATATTTCGAAAACAGACAATGGAAGGATTTACCAAAGTCACTGCATAACCCGCACAGGTCCTTATCCATTGCCTCATAATCCCCTCTTTTTTCCAGAATCTTTGCGCGCCAGTACAATGCATGCGCCTTATATGCATGTTCACCTGGGGAATTAATGATTGTATTGAATGTTTGCATGGCTCCTTCCATATTGCCGGTCTTATATAATATCCATCCCTTTTTCCAGAGACTTTCAGCCGCATAACTGTTTAGTGGATATTCTCTGATTATCCTGTCTAAATATAAAAAGGCATTTTCAATATCATTACTTTCCGCATAGATGTTTCCGAGCCTGAACATTACCTCCGGGTATCTTTTATCTTTTTTATATTGTTTCACAAATCTCTTACTGGAAGCAATAAATGCACCCTCCTTCCCCCGACGCAGGTAGTTCCTTCCGAGCCAATATACGGCCTCCGGGGCCTTTTCATCGTGGGGGTACTTAGCCAGAAAGAGCTCAAGGTTCTGTTCTGCCTCACTCGACATCCGTAACCTGAAATAAGACATCCCTAATTGGAAACTGGCATCTTTTTTAGTTGTCTTTGAGACACTTTTTTTCTGTGACAAAACCCGCTTATATTCGCTTATCGCCATTTCATAGTAGCCGGCATTATAATAGCTTGTCCCCCTCCTGTAGGCATCTTCTGCACTTAGAGGGAGATGGACCATCGTTTTTATTAAACGGGCCTCCATGCTTACAGGGTGATAAACCCATATTGTTCTAAAGAAATCCTGGGCATCTGACTCGTTGCCCTCCCGAAGATAACTCATTCCCATGTTGTACAATGCCTCAGGCACGGCTGAATCTTTCGGATAAACATCCATGAAGGTCTTAAAACCTGCCCTTGCCTCATTTGTGTTACCGGCGGTCAGGTAGTTCTTCGACGCCTTTAGCAAAGCCTTCTTTTGTAATCCTGATTCAGGGTATGAATCATAAACTCTTTTGTATAGATTTGCTGCTTCCATGGGGTTGCCCGTTCTTTCAACCGATTCAGCAGACCTGAATACTGCGTAATCAGCCATAAGCGGATAAACATGGATTACCTTTTGGAAGTATAATGCCGAACCTTCCAGCCCGAGCTCTTCGGTGATATGTCCGGTCATGAACAAAGATGTGCCGGCAATTTCAGGGTTATTTATAAGTTGCAAATTATCTGCCAGGAACCTGAATTTTTCCAGGGCTTCATTGAGTTTACCAGCCTTATACAGACCTATAGCATCTTCAAAGGTGGATTTAGGAGATGATTCACGTTCATCCTTGTCCTCTCTCGTCAACGAAGAAGGAAATACATCTGTATTTTGTGATTTTTCCTCCACCTGATGGAGGGGGGTAATAGGAGGGGTTAGGAATGCAATTTCATTAGCATGAATATCCGTGACTGTGCAACAAATTATGACCAGAGAAATAAGGATGAGCCTGAATAGCATTTTTTTATTATAACAGGAAACGTCTGTGAAAGACAGGATACCCCCGTTCACCGAGGGGTTACGTTAAACGAAGGGCTGCGCGGGTCGTGCATTAGTGACGGGTGATCCCTTTGCGGGCAATTTCAGGCTGCTTTGCAGTGGTAGTTTCAATCAGATGATGTGTCTTGCAGGAATTGGGATAGTCTTCAGTGTGATCGCACATCTTCCCTGGCCTTCTTTGCTGCAGTGTGGGCATTTTTAATATTTGCTGAAACATCCTCCATCCTGAATGTATGCCATGACAGCCTTGCCTGCTTCATATAACCCACGGCAAGCGCCAGCTGTTTTTCAGATTCTGGAGTACTTTTCTTAACCTTCTGTGCATCTTTAACAAACTCTTCTGACCAACTGACCACTGTATTTGCCAATTCCATCATACTAAGGACATTCTTAACTTCCTGAGGTGCATTAGGAAGAATGCCACTATTATTATTATGGCATACAGTGCAAAATTCTATTATCTGGCCTGATGTAAGGATGAACGTCCCCATCGAGCCATGACACGTTACACAGGACGGACCTTTACCCGATGTCTTCAACTCTGCATAATGCCTGCTTCTTGAAAAATTGACAAGCTCCCCCCCATGGCACCT
>MHEI01000054.1:5266-10770 GCA_001805165.1 Nitrospirae bacterium RBG_16_43_11
TTATGTCCTGCATTTGAGGCTGATGGAAGGTCCTTGTGGCACTCTATGCATGAGTTGCCTGACACTGCAGCGGCAACAGTAACAGGCATCAATATGCTGAGAGAAAGAAGTAAAATAAGCATAATAATAGGCATGATTTCTCCTGTTAAATAGGGACAGCGCCTATTTAATTGAATTCAAATAAATAGGCGCTGTCCCTATTTAATACTTATTTATTGCCCCATGAACGTAAGAATGCCATGAGTGAGTCCATCTCTTCAGGTTTAAGAAGTTTCTGGTATCCAGGCATACCTTTTGCCCCTTCTGCTATAACCTGTCTTATCTCTTTATCTGTCTTGCTGAGGACCTTAGGATCATTTATTTTTACCGCACCCCCACCCTGTCCCTGCTCTCCATGACACATAGCACACTTGCTTTTATAAATATTTCCCCCGGCCTTCAAATCAGCGGCAAAGGCAGATGAACCCAGCAGCAGTATCCCGGTAAACAGTGCATTAACGATTATTGCGAAGATAAACTTTTTGTTATTCATACAACCTCCTTTTGTGATTATTTTATGACATGGCTTTGGTCAATCATTTTGTACACAAGCAATCTTAGTCTTTCGAATCTGTGCTGGACGTTGTATTATGAATTTTCTTTGATGGGTATATGTAAAAAGTATATCATAATAAAAATAGTAGTAGGATATTATTTTGTCAAATGGTGTAATGTTTCGGGGAAGGGTGAGGCATGCCCTGAGCTTTGAGAAGGGGTGGGTATTTTCGAGTGAAGAAAAGAGATCTGAGGAATCTTGGTTTGGCAGAACTGGAGGAATTTGCGCTGGAGCTTGGTCTCCAAAGGTACAGGGGACGTCAACTCTTTCACTGGGTTTATGGAAAGTGTGTGGATTCACTTGAAATGATGACGGACCTGTCCAAAGAGAGCCGTGAGCTCTTATCTGAGAATGCCTGCATAAGCAGCCTGCTCGAAATCAGGACGCAGGTTTCTTCTGATGGTACAAAAAAAATCCTGTTTAAGCTCGAGGACAGTCACACTGTAGAAAGTGTGCTGATACCGGACGAAGACCGGTTAACCCTCTGCATATCAACCCAGGTTGGGTGCGGGATGGGTTGCACATTCTGCCTAACAGGTAAAGACGGGCTTGTGAGAAACATGAAAAGCTCAGAGATAGTTAACCAGGTACTCCTGGTGCAGAAAGGTCTGCAGGCGAGAAGGGGAATCACGAATATAGTGATAATGGGTATGGGTGAACCCCTGTCAAACTATAACAATGTGACGAAGGCAATTGAAATCCTTAAGCACCCCCTTGGTCCTGCTATCGGAGCCCGCAGGATTACGCTTTCAACCGCCGGGCTTGTACCCGGGATCAAAAAACTGGGAGAATGCAGTCTTAATATCAACCTCGCAATATCTCTGAATGCATCAACTGATGAGCAGAGGAACCTGATAATGCCCATTAATGAAAAATATCCCTTGAAGAACCTGCTGGATGCTTGCAGGAAATTTCCACTTCGCAAGGGAAGGATGCTGAGCTTTGAATATGTCCTCCTTGAAGGAGTAAATGACAGCCCGGATGACGCAAGGCGTGTGTCAAAACTGCTCAAAGGATTGCACTGCAAGATAAACCTGATACCATTTAATGAGTTTCCAGGCTCCACATATAAGAGGCCGTCAGATGGGGCTGTATTCAAATTTCAGGAGATACTTACGGATCATAACTACTCTGTATTTATCAGGAAGAGCCGCGGCAGAGACATCCTGGCCGCATGCGGCCAATTGCGGGAGAAGATCAATCTACCATTCGAGCAATAGTTATTACATATACCTTCACAGCCCCGTTTTTTTTCAAAACCTTTGAGCACTCATTAATTGTAGACCCTGATGTGTAGACATCATCAATTAGGATTATCTCTTTTCCTTCAATCAATTTTTGATTATCTACGCTAAATGCCCCTGCTACGTTTTCTTTCCTATCCCTGCCGTCCAGTTCAACTTGCGGTTTTGTGTGACGATGGCGCATAAGTGTGTTTGCCGCAACTGGTATTCCGTATTTCTTTCCAATTACTGAGCTTATGATTGCTGATTGGTTAAACTCACGTTTCCTGAGACGTTTAACATGAAGAGGTACTGGGATTATCACAGTTTGCGCAGATACAGCTGTATCTGCCCGATGGGCAGGGCAACCCCATACTGTGTCAGCAGCTGCCGGGTTGTGAGCATTCTGCAGTGTTCTTTCAATTAAAGAAGATTGCAGCGCCAGCTCAGTCAATCTTTTTCCCAAATACACTTTCTTTTTATATTTAAAAAGCTTAATAGCTTTAGCCAATGCACCTGCATACCGGCCAGCCGAGACTGCCGCGTCAAAAGACGGCGGCCTTTCAATGCAGTTTCCGCAAAGGTGTCCGTCAGCAGGTTGCCCTGAGCCTGAATTATTGCCAATATCAGTATAAGGCGAAAGATAAGGAAGCCCGCACCGGGGACAGCAAGGACAATTAAACCATTCGATACCCTGCCAGCAGTACTTACAGAAATAGGAGGTATCTGCATCTGTGGATACGGTGCGATCACAGTTAGTACACGCCGCTGGGAATATTAAGTTTATTGCATGGGATAGTAGTTTCATAATCCTTTGTAATGCTATATTTCATGAATTATACCAATCTCTAACTGTTTATAAGTAAAGTGAAACACGGAGTTATCAGTCATGGTCTGCACATAATTATATGCATCATGAAACGAGGATGACTGTAATCATGTGCATTTACTTTATTGCTTTTACACTACTTTTTATGATAAAAGTTAATAAGTTAGGAGGTGAGAAGATGCAGGATGATGATCAGTTTACTATAAGGGATAAGAGGCGATTTAAAGAGAGTGATGATAATAGTGGTGTCCAGGAAGAACAGAAAGTCGAACGTGAGGAGAAAGAAGATGCTGCAGATGAAGAGCAATTTCACTCGATACCAACTGAAGTAAATTTTGCAGCATTTATTTTTTCCCTGGGCAGGTCAGCATTTATACATCTTGGAGAAGAGCCGGATCCGATTAGCGGAGTTAAGAAGGTATCACTTCAATTGGCAAAAGAGACTATTGATATTATCTCAATTCTTGAAGAAAAGACAAAGGGCAACCTTACTCAGGATGAAGGCCAGTTAATAAAAAATCTGTTGTATGCGCTCAGGATGCGGTATGTTGAGTTAGCCTCAAACCGTTGAAATGTTTTAATTGCTAAGCAGGACTTCATCGAAATACGGTTCCGGACAGAGGGGAGCGATTGAAAAGAAAGATCATTATAGTTTTCTCCCTTGTTATTTTTACCCTCCTTGTAATTGTTGCGTCAATTTATCTTGAACGTGAATATCTCACCCGCATAATTGAGAAAGAGGTTGTACATAAAGTTGAAGATGCCATCGGCCGGCGGATAAAATTTTCCCACAGTCAGGTCAATCTGGTTCCCTTTTACTGGAACCTTAATAATGCACATGCTGTCGATGAAGCTGACGGTAAGACCCTTGTGACAGCCAAAGAGGTCAGGGTCTATCTCAGTCTTGCTAATTTACTGAGTAAAAGAGTACATATTGGAAATATCAGGGTTGTTGAGGGTGCACTTACCATAAAAAGATATCCCGATGGCAGGATGAACATTGAAGGGCTCTTTCCTGACTTGCCAAAGACCGGATGGAAAACGAAGATTAATAAGATCCAGATAGTAAATGGGCGTATCAGGATCAGCGATGAGCGTAAAGGAAGAGAAGTCTTGCTGACGAACGCGGACGGATACGTATATCCTGATCTGGATAAGAAGGAGGTCACTACGGATCTTTTAGCCATGGGTGATTATAAGGACCCTAATATCTCCAAAAAAAACCTCAATGTTAAGGGGGTGCTTGTCTTTGTGGCAAAAGACAAGAAATTAGAAAGGGTGAAGGTCAGGAAGTTTAATGTCTCTACAGCGGGTGGTTCAAATATCAACGGCGAAGGATATATCAGAGGGGATGACTATGTAGAACTTAAAGGAAACATGTCAATTTTCCTGAAAGATGTGGCCTCTGATATCGGAAGCAAGAAAGACCTCAGCGGCAAAGTAACATTTAAGGGGAGTATCAAAGGAATGCTTCCGCTGCCTGCAGTAGAGGGGATTGCTGATGCAGAGGAGGTTATATACGACGGTGTTAAGTATGGTAATGCTAATGGACGGCTATTATGGGAGGACGGTCTTCTTACACTTTCAGGCCTTAAAGGAAAGGTCCTTGGTGGTGATATTGATGGAAACATAAGTATTAAACATTCGGATGGCATCCCATCGTATGCTGTGAATATTAAAGGAAAGGCTGTAGAACCATATGCAGCATTGTCCCGCTATCTGCCAGGCATTATAGACTCTATTGATAAGAATGGTACTGTAAATGCGGAGATATCGGCTAGTGGCAGTGGACGTGACAGGGATGAGATTGAAGCCAGGGGGTGGCTTACATATAACGATGAAAGTCAGAATGTTTCTCTTTCCGGACAATTAAGAAGAGGACTCAACCTGAGTCTTGGTATTACAGGGGAATTAAAAGACATAGCGAGTTACCTCCATATACCACACTTTCCACTGCACGGCCCTGCATCTTTAAGTGGTGATGTTTCAGGGACCATCGAGAGACCTGTGGTGAGTGGGGTCGTTACCATGCCGGAGGGTGTGGTAAACGGAATAACCTTTGATTCAATAACAGCGGATCTTTCTTTATCCGAAGGCAATCTTACCCTGATGCCTGTGGTTTTCAGGAAGAGGGATGCCATTTACAAGGTATCAGGTAATATCAAATTTCGATCACCAGTGTTTAAAGACCCTTATTTTGACCTCCAGGGGGATATAACCCATGGGGTCCCGAAGGACATTAGCGCTATCTTCTATAAAGAAGTCCCGGTAGATATGAAGGCAAGCGGCAGGATGAAATTCACCGGAGGCGTACGTGATTTCTCCGGAAACGCTGAAATGAATGTTTCAGATATTTCAGCCTACGGACAGACGTTCGAAAGCGGTCAGGTGACGGTTACGCTGACAACTGAGAGGGTTATTATTGACAGGGTAAAAGTGGAGCGCAGGGATGAGTCCGCAGAGGGAAGCGGGTGGATCGGATACAGCGGGGAGTCAGAGGGGACATTTCAGGCAGAACTGATCTCTCAACAATTTATCCTGCAGAATGTAGATATACTTAAGAAGCGGTTTCCTTCTGTGAGTGGTACAGGGACATTCAGTATAAAGGGAAGCGGTAAGCTGAGTGCCCCTGTTGTAGAGGCCGCGATTAAGGTACCGCATCTTATGATTAATGGAACAGACACTGGTCAGACGCAACTGACGGTGTCAAAATCAGGGGATGAACTGAAGCTTAGCGGAAACCTCATGGCTATAGATTATAAGGGGGCCGTGGAGTGGAACAGGGATGCACCTTTTGAGATAGTTGCCCATATTAACAATAGCAGTCTGCATACATTCCTTCTCCTGTTTAAACCAT
>MHEI01000055.1:0-2537 GCA_001805165.1 Nitrospirae bacterium RBG_16_43_11
AGCGGAAGAAGGCAGGATTTTCTGCTGCAAGGAGCAGGTTTGTCTGTGCCTTCAGGAATATAGTTTCAATAGCAAAAGTAACATGTGACAGCTCCTGCAATAGTGCATGCTCTTTTTCCGCTATTCTATCATTCTTGGATGTTGTAAGATAAATGGTCGTCCCTATCAATAAAGGGAGGATGCCGGTGATCAATAAGATAATTACAAATTTGGTTCTAATATGTTTAAACATCGCTGAAATATTAACACAATCAACTAATCATTGGTAGGGGGGCCATGGAAGCATTACTCGATATTGCGTTTATATTTCTTATTATTAATGAACACCATAATCATCAGGCATGCTGCAAAAATAGCTCCGTAGGCAAACAGGTCTCCATATTTCGTATAAAAGGTCTTTGTATTGGACGGAAAGATATTCTGTACAAGAAAGGTCTCTTCAAAAATTGGGCTTGCCTGCAATATTTCTCCTTTTGGGCTTATAAAGCCTGATATGCCGGTGTTAGCAGCCCTGGCAAAATAGACCCTGTTTTCAACTGACCTGAAAACAACCATTGCAAAGTGCTGATATGGGGCGGATGTCTTCCCGAACCATGCATCATTTGTTATGGTCGTCATGAACATAGCTCCATTGAGGACAAATTTTCTTACAAGCTCCGGGAATATTACCTCATAGCATATAACAACACCTAATTTAGCCTGAGGGATTTCCATTACAGTATACTCTTTGCCCGGAATGAAATCCCCGATACCCGCTACCATCTTTTCAATAAAAAACAAAATATTTGATAGCGGGACATATTCACCAAAAGGGACGAGATGCATTTTATCATACCTTGCAATGGTTCTCTTGTTTGGTGAAATGAGCAAGGCGCTGTTCAGCATATTTAGTGTGGAATTTTCTGCGAGCTTATAAGCAGGGTTTCCAAAGAGTATATACGTATTGCCGGTTGAAGCAAGATCATACAGTTCATTACGGTATATGGTGTGGTCCTGGAAAAAGAATGGCGCGGCCGTCTCAGGCCAGATTACGAGTTCAGGATTGTATTTAGCAGCTTCATTTGTCAACTGCTTGTAAATATCAATAGTCCTTCGCTGGAAGTTTCTGTCCCATTTGAGATGCTGAGGGATATTTCCCTGAATGACGGCTATACCAATTTTTCTATCAGAAGAACCATAACTCGCACTGAGTTTATAGTATCCGTAACCAAGCGAAAGGAAAAAAACAAATGCAACATAGGATATAGAAACTATTTCCCATCGCTTACTCATACCCTTGTTTCTTTGCAAAGTGAAGAGATAAAATATAGCCGAATTTACTGCTGTAATCAGAAAAGATACACCATAGAAACCGGTAACATCCGCTATCTGGATGATAGGGAGGAATTTGTATTGTGAATATCCTAACGATGCCCATGGGAATCCGGTAATTAAATGTGCCTTTGCAAATTCAAGCGATACCCATAGAAATGGAGCAACAAAGGGTAGAGGGATGGTTGTTTTCTCTGAAATGTATTTTGTTAAATATCCAAAAATGCCAGGATACAGGCCGAGATAAAGGGATAACAGGAACAGCGCCAGAAAGCTTAACCATAATGGCATACCGCCATAATTATTCATGGTCTGCGTTATCCAGCTTATTGTCAAAAAGTAGAATAATGTCCCGGAAAACCAGCACCAGAAGAAACCACCATTCCTGTTGTTTCTACTGATAACAAAAAAGAGTGGTATCAGGCCTATCCATGCAAGGATCTCAAGGTCGTATTTTGGGAATGAAAAGGTGAGCAGAATGGCAGAGCTGATTGAAAGTACGACATTTCTTAAAAGAGGCTTCATTCCCTTGCAATTTACCGTCAAATGCAGTATGCTATCACGTTTGAATTATAAAAAAAAGGGTTCAATCAGTAAAATCATATTCATATGCGTAAAAAACTTACGGAGATTATCAAACAGGCTATTGATAAGTCTATGACTTCAGGTTTTCTCCAGACCAGGACCATCCCGCTTCTGATTCTTGAGGTTCCTAAGGATGAGTCAAAGGGGGATTATGCTACCACTATTGCTATGGGAATGGCGTCCCTGGAAAAAAAACCTCCGCGGTCAATAGCGGAGGCGATTGCAGGTAATATTGAGGACACTGAAGGGATAATCGAACGTATTGAGATCGCAGGGCCCGGGTATATTAACTTTTTCCTGAGAACAGGCAGTTGGTTGGAAACCCTGAGAAAGGTTATTGCCCTGGGAGACGGTTATGGTCAGGTTAATATTGGTGAAGCAAAGCCTGTTCAGGTAGAGTTTGTCAGCGCCAACCCAACCGGTCCGCTTCACGTAGGGCATGGAAGGGGGGCAGCTTTCGGAGACTCTCTATCCAACCTGCTAAAGGCAGCCGGTTATAACGTCCGGAAGGAATATTATATCAATGATGTTGGGAACCAGATGCAGACACTCGGACGTTCTACCTGGCTCAGATATAAACAGATATTCGACCCTGCAGTTACATTTATGGATGACGGTTATAAAGGTGATTACATAAAGGA
>MHEI01000055.1:2607-3459 GCA_001805165.1 Nitrospirae bacterium RBG_16_43_11
TTTTTTGTAAAATATGCAAAGGATAATATTCTTGAAGGCATCAGAAAAGACCTTGATGATTTTGGTGTTATATTTGATGAATGGTTTTCGGAAAAGAGATTGTATGAGAGTGGCGAAGTAGAGGATATTCTTATGCAGCTTAAAGAGAAAGGTCACTTATACGAAAATGAAGATGCCCTCTGGCTTAATACAACTCAATTTGGAGATGATAAAGACAGGGTGGTTGTAAGGGCTAACGGACAAAAGACATATTTTGCTTCAGACATTGCATACCATCAGAACAAGATGAAAAGAGGGTTCCACTTTATTGTTGATATATGGGGGGCTGACCATCACGGGTATGAGCCGCGCATGAAGGCCGGGGTACAGTGTCTTGGTAATCCGGTTGAGAGATTAAAGGTCATACTTGTCCAGTTTGTTACTTTGCTCCGCGAGGGCAAGCCTGTTTCTATGTCCACACGTTCGGGTGAGTTTGTTACGCTCCGTGAGGTGATGGACGAGGTAGGAAAGGATGCCGCAAGGTTTATGTTCCTAACCAGACGCTCAGACAGCCATCTCGACTTTGATCTGGAGCTTGTTAAGAAGGAGTCTTCAGAGAACCCTGTCTATTATGTACAGTATGCTCATGCGAGGATAATGAACATTTTCAAACAGGCAGAAGAGCGCGGTATACCAATGCCGTCTGTGGACAGCACAGACTTATCCCTGCTCGTTCTTCCGGAGGAGATAAGGATGATCAAGCTGATTGCTTCATATCCTGAGTTGATAGAGGCAAGCGCTCAGGCCCTTGAGCCGCACAGGATTACGTTCTATCTTCAGGAGCTGGCGACCGCCCTGCATAATTATTATTTT
>MHEI01000055.1:3503-3737 GCA_001805165.1 Nitrospirae bacterium RBG_16_43_11
GCTTATACTCTTGCAGGGTGTGAAGCAGGTATTGAAAAGCGGGCTGACGATTATCGGTGTGAGTGCACCGGAGCGGATGTAAAGAAGCAATGAGTATTGAGCAATGAGGAAAGAAATAATGCTCACAAAGGGGAATGAAAATAAGTTGTTTCAATCGTTGTCATTCCCGAAATTTTTTATCCCCGATTAAATAACTCGGGGACGAATCTGGTTTAAAACCATATTCCCGCTTAA
>MHEI01000055.1:3744-5892 GCA_001805165.1 Nitrospirae bacterium RBG_16_43_11
CTGCCTTCATGCCTGTAGGCACCGCAGGGACTGTCAAGGGGGTTACACCGGAGGAAGTGCTTGAGAGTGGTGCGCAGATTATACTTGGCAACACGTTCCACCTTTATCTGCGGCCAGGCACAGGTGTAATAAACAAATTCGGAGGTCTCCATAATTTTATTGGCTGGGATGGGCCTATTCTTACTGATAGCGGCGGTTATCAGGTGTTCAGTCTTGCAAAACTCAGGAAGATAAACAGCAATGGTGTCATATTCCAGTCGCCGATTGACGGATCAGAGCACATATTTACACCTGAGGGTGTTATAGAGATACAGGAGATTATAGGTTCGGATATTATTGTTTGTCTCGATGAGTGTATCCCTTATCCGGCTGATTATGAATATACAAAAGACTCTACAGACATGACAATACAGTGGGCTTACAGATCCAAAAAAGTGTATAGTGGTACAGAGTGTGGACTTTTTGGAGTGGTTCAGGGTGGTTTTTATAAGGAACTGAGGGAGTATTGCGCCGGAGAACTTATAAAAATAGGTTTTGACGGATATGCGATAGGTGGTGTAAGCGTTGGAGAACCAAAGGAGATGATGTATACTGTGGTGGATCAGATAGCTCCTGTTCTTCCCTGGGATAAGCCAAGATATCTGATGGGTGTCGGGCATCCCGACGACATAATTGAGGGTGTCGCACGCGGGATTGATATGTTTGATTGTGTAGTGCCGACGAGGCACGGAAGAAGGGGGTATCTATACACAAGACACGGCCATATTATAATAAAGAATGCCTGTTATAAGGATGATGAATCTCCTGTGGAGGATGGGTGTACCTGTTATACATGCAGTAAATATTCACGTGCATATTTGAGACATCTTTTTATGTCAGGAGAGATTTTGGGACTCAGACTGAATACGATTCACAACCTGCATTACTTTGGGAGGTTTATGAAGGATATAAGAGATGCTATTACAGATGGTAAATTATCTCAGTTGAGAGAGGAATTCTATAATATCAGAAAGGAGGGCGCACAATGTTTATGATGTTATCACTGGCCTTTGCTGCAGGGGAGTCATCCGGTTCACCGCTCGGTGGACTCTGGTCATTTTTACCCATTATACTGATCTTCCCGATATTTTATTTTCTTGTCATCATGCCTCAGCAAAAGACACGCAAGAAGCACCAGGCGATGATAGACAATCTGAAAAGCGGAGACAGGGTAGTCACGTCATCCGGTATTATCGGCACGGTTGTTAATGTTGATAAAGATGCTATCGTCTTACAAGTAGCTCCAAATGTTAAGATCAGAATGGTGAAGGGTTCTGTTTCCGAGTTAAAGGCAGAGGAGAAGGAATCATGAAGAAGGCACTGAAGTGGAGGGTGGCATTACTTGCCGGGGCAACAATATTGGCGGTCCTGTTTTTCCTTCCATCCCTTCCTTTTTTTGAGAACTTTCCTAATGTCTGGAAGCGGATATTTCCATCAAAGGCAATAACCCTGGGACTGGACCTGCAGGGTGGAATACATCTGGTCCTCGAAGTCAAAGGTGATAAGGCGGTTGAAAACTTTGTCGAACGCGCTGCTGATGATATTGTCGCTGTCCTGTCGCAGAAAGGCATAAACAATGTCTCATCAAATCGGGGAGAATCCGGATCAAGTCTTATTGTGAAATTCCAGGATACGACAAAGGGTAAGGATATTACAGCGGAAATAAAAAAGAACTATCCTGTCTTTTCAGTAGAAAAGGAGCAGGCCGGAGAAATAATATTTTCCCTGGCATCTTCTGAGATAGACAGGATTAAAGACTCAGCAGTATCTCAGGCGCTTGAGACCATCAGGAACAGGATTGACCAATTCGGTGTAAGCGAACCGCTTATCCAGCGTCAGGGCGAGAATGAGATACTGGTTCAGCTTGCCGGTGTCAAAGACCCGAAACGCGCAATAGAATTGATAGGCAAGACAGCGCTTCTTGAGTTTAAAATTGTAGATGAAACCGCTGATATAGGTAAAGCCCTTTCAGGGCAGGTCCCTGAAGGGGATGAGATAGTCTATGAAAAAGAGAGTGATCCGGTAACAAAACAGATAAAGCAGACTACACCTTATCTGGTTAAATCCAAGGCGCTGATGACCGGAGATGCCATATCAGATGCAACGGTC
>MHEI01000055.1:6102-8500 GCA_001805165.1 Nitrospirae bacterium RBG_16_43_11
GACCTTGCTATCGTGCTCAGGGCTGGCGCACTCCCTGCTCCTGTAGAGATAATACAGAACCTCACTGTCGGACCGTCACTCGGAAGGGATTCTATTGAAAAGGGGGTAAAGGCGACGATTATTGCCGGTATCTTAGTTGTTCTATTCATGATGATCTACTACAAACTGTCAGGTGTCATTGCCGACTTCGCAATGCTTCTGAATCTCGTAATACTTGTAGGTGCCCTGGCAGCGCTTGATGCCACACTCACACTTCCCGGTATTGCAGGTATAATCCTTACAATAGGTATGGGAGTGGATTCTAACGTGCTGATACTGGAACGTATAAGAGAGGAATTGCGATTAGGAAAACCGGTGCGGTCTGCCATAGATTCAGGTTATGACAAGGCATTTATAACTGTTGTAGATTCACATGTAACCACCCTTCTCACTGCCGTGATCCTGTTCTTGTTCGGGACCGGTCCTATAAAGGGGTTTGCTGTTACACTCAGCCTTGGTATTGCCATAAATCTGTTTACTGCATTAGTCGGCACAAAGGTTGTTTATGACTTTATAAACAGCAGGAAGAGACTGGAGAGGTTGAGTATTTGATAAAGAAAGGATTCAAGGATACATAATGAAATTCACAGAAATAATTGGCGAAACGAATATAGACTTCATGGGTTTTAGAAAGTATGCCTTTATATTTTCCGGCATACTGACGCTCATTGGTATAATAGCTATCATACAGATCCTTCTAGGTCATGGAAACCTCGGTATAGATTTTGGCGGTGGAACAGCAGTCCAGCTCAAATTTGAAAAGCCTGTGAGGATTGATACTGCAAGGGCTGCACTTATAAAGAATGGAGTTGAAGACGCTGAACTCCAGGAATTTCCCGAGGATAACAAGATCCTGATCCGTTTGAAACAACTTGTTACAACTACGGAACCGGTTGCTGACAGGATTATATCCATCTTCAAACAGGAGATCCCGGATAATACATTTGTTGTTGACAGCTCTTCAGAGATAGGCCCTACTGTCGGCAGAAAACTTCAGAAGGATGCTATTATTGCAGTTGTATTATCCTTTATAGGCATCATCATCTATATTGCCTTCAGGTTTGAGTTCAGATTTGGTATTGCGGCTGCCATAGCAACATTTCATGATGTCATTGTTGTAGTGGGCTTATTCTACCTCCTGAATAAAGAGATAAATCTGCTTGTTATTACAGCCCTTCTTACCCTTGCAGGTTATTCTCTGACAGATACAGTGGTTGTATTTGACCGCATCAGGGAATATCTTCGCGTAAGGCGCAGGGATCCCATCGAAATGATTATTAATAACGGTATAAACCATGTTCTGGGCCGTACAATTATTGTTTCGTTAACTACGCTCCTGGTTCTTATCGCCCTGTTTTTCTTTGGTGGAGAGGTAATCCATGACTTCTCATTTGCCCTTCTTATGGGGGTTTTAGTTGGTACTTACTCATCTGTCTTTGTAGCAAGCCCCCTTCTCATACTATGGAAAGGGAAGGCCGGAATTGTGAAGAAGTAGCCCAAACCTCCCCTGTGTGTCTAAAAGGAGTTCTAATGAAAAAACGCTGGATAATAGGAGAGGGAGACTTTGCCGTACAAGAGCATCTTAGCGCTGAACTTAATATTTCCCCGCTTGTCTCAAGGATACTGATTAACAGAGGCATCAGGGATATATCATCTGCAAATGCATTCCTTAACGTATCATATAAAAATCTTATAGACCCATTCCGGTTAAACGAGATGGATAAGGCAGTAGACCGCCTTAAAGAAATAATTCGCAAAAAAGGACGCTTACTTGTATCGGGTGATTATGATGTGGACGGGGTTACTGCAAGCGCCCTGTACCTTGAATATTTCAGAAAGCAGGGTGTGGAGGCAGGGCTTTATATTCCGGACAGAATCAGGGATGGTTATGGCCTGAATGAAGCTGTTGTACACATGGCAAAATCGCAGGGTATTGATGTAATTCTTACTGCTGATTGTGGTACAACTTCAATAGCGCCAATAAGATTAGCAAGGAGCTATGGCATAGATGTTATTGTTACAGATCATCATGAATGCCCTAATGAGCTTCCGGAGACATTCGCATTACTCAATCCAAACAGACATGATTCCACATACCCATTCAAGGGACTTCCGGGTGTAGGTGTTGCATTCAAGCTTATTCAGGCTTTGACGATGTCATTCAGTGATGATCTTTCTTCTTATCTTGATCTCGTTGCCCTCGGTGTCATTGCAGATGTCGCTCCTCTTACCGGGGAAAACCGGTATTTTGTTAAGGAAGGATTAAAGTTATTGTCAGAAGAGAAGAGACCAGGTATTGCCGCACTTAAAGATGCGGCAGGAATAAAGGGGAATGTTGTAACCACCGGGACTGTTAGCT
>MHEI01000055.1:8549-9045 GCA_001805165.1 Nitrospirae bacterium RBG_16_43_11
TGATGCGGTAAAGTTACTTACTACCAGTGACATTGAAGAGGCAAAAGGCATTGCTTTATATCTTGACCGGGTGAATCAGGATAGACAGAAGATAGAGTTAAAGATTAAGAATGAGGTAAGGGATAAGATATTAAAAGAGATGGATGCTGAGAATGAGAAGGTATTTGTTCTGGCATCGCGTGAGTGGCATCAGGGTGTTGTAGGGATTGTGGCCTCAAAGATAGTGGATGAGTTCTACCGTCCCTGTGTCCTGATATCCATGCAGGACAATGGGATCGGAAAAGGATCAGCAAGGAGCATCCCGGGATTCAATTTATATGAGGGACTTGAGTCATGCAGCGAACTTCTTGAGAAATTCGGCGGGCACAAGTATGCCGCAGGGTTAACGATCAAAGAGACCAATATACCTTTGCTCCGTGATAGATTGTCAGAGATTGTTGCAGATAGGGTGAAAAAAGAGGATTTCATTCCAAGGCTGGTCATGGATGCAGAAATA
>MHEI01000055.1:9134-9509 GCA_001805165.1 Nitrospirae bacterium RBG_16_43_11
GAGGGGGCTAAGGGTTTCAGATCCAAGGCTTGTAGGGAAAGACCATTTAAAAGTCAAGATCAAAAGAGGAACGGCATTGTTCGACGGTATTGGATTTAGTATGGCATCGGCGTATAATAATATAGTAAAAACTGACAGCGAGATTGATGTTGCTTATACCCCCGAGATCAACTTCTGGAAGGGAACTTACGGGATACAGTTGAAGCTGAAGGATATGAGGGTGAGCGAATCAAGTGCGGAATTAGCAATGAGCAATGAGTAAAAAGCAATGAGCAATACTCCGCACTCGATATTCCGTATTATAAAAATATGCCTAACGCCGAAGAACTTATACAAAAGGTCCTTGATTACAATCCTCAGACATACGTAGGACTG
>MHEI01000055.1:9546-13913 GCA_001805165.1 Nitrospirae bacterium RBG_16_43_11
TTGCAGTAGCACAAATCCTTACAAAAATGAAAATGGACACATCATCCATTGCTGTCGGTCTTCTCCATGACACTATTGAAGACAGCCTTGTTACCTTTGATGACATAACTGCAGAATTCGGCGACGATATTGCAGGTATTGTAGACGGCCTGACAAAGATAAGCAAGGTCGAGTTCATGTCGAGGGAGGAGAAGCAGGCAGAGAATTTCCGGAAGATGGTCATGTCTATGGGAAAGGATATCAGAGTCATATTGATCAAGCTTGCTGACCGCCTGCACAATATGAGGACGCTTGGCCCTCTTTCACCCGATCAACAAAAAAGGATAGCACAGGAAACATTGGAGATATATGCCCCTATTGCAAACCGTCTTGGTATAGGGTGGATGAAGGTAGAACTCGAGGACCTGGCTCTACTGTATCTTAAACCGGATGTATATGCAGACCTTGCAAAGAAGGTTGCGACAAATAAGACGGAAAGGGATAAATACATAGAAGAGGTAGTTGAGATTGTAAATAAGAATCTGAAAGTATATGGAGTTGATGCAACTGTATATGGGAGGACTAAGCACTTCTACAGTATTTATCAGAAAATGGAGAGCCAGGGTATAACATTTGAAGAGATATACGACCTCTCAGGTATCCGCATTATTACTGATACGAACGTCAATTGCTACGCTGTGCTTGGCATGATCCACTCTATTTGGACACCTGTGCCCGGGAGATTTAAAGACTATATAGGGGTGCCAAAATCGAATATGTACCAGTCGCTGCACACCACTGTAATCGCTCCCAAAGGGCAGAGAATCGAATTCCAGATAAGGACAGATGAGATGCATAAGCTTGCTGAGGAAGGTATAGCGGCACACTGGAAGTATAAGGAGAAAGGCCAGATAGATACCAGGGACCATCACTTGTACAACTGGCTAAGGCAGATGATTGAGTGGCAGCAGGATCTGTCAGACAGTAAGCAGTTTATGGATTCTGTCAAGGTAGATCTCTTCCCGGATGTAATATATGTTTTTACCCCAAAAGGGGATGTAAAGGAGTTAATACGCGGAGCTACCCCGGTGGACCTCGCATTTGCCATTCATACAGAGGTAGGTAGTCGCTGTGTCGGGGCTAAGGTAAATGGAAGGATGGTTCCGCTGCGGTATCATCTAAAGAGCGGTGATACAGTAGAGATTGTTACAAATCCAAACCATGTTCCCAGTAAGGACTGGCTTAAGTTTGTCAAGACCCCGAGGGCGAGGAACAAACTCAAACATATTATCAAGCTTGAGGAGCACAATCGAAGCCTTGAGATCGGTCGTAAGCTTCTTGAGAAAGAGTTGCATAGAATTGGCGCCAGTCTTAACAGCTTCACGAAGTCAGAAAAAGCTGATGACCTGCTGAAGGAACACAACGCTAAAAACATTGACGAGCTTTTAGTCCTGATAGGTTATGGCAAGTTGTCAGTAAAACAGGTTATACGAAAGGTATATCCTGAAAAGGAGGAGAAGGAAGAAGTCCATGAACGCGTTGATGTTACAAAGCAAAAACGTCCGGACGGAGGGGTTAAAGTAAAGGGGATAGATGACATACTGCTGCATTTTTCCAAATGTTGTAACCCTGTGCCTGGAGACAAGATAATAGGTTATATTACCAGGGGCAGGGGATTGTCAATACATGCGCTCACCTGTCCGAATATTGATGAATTGGATTATGATAAAGAACGTCTTATCAGCGTGGAGTGGGATGTTGCTGCATCTGCAGCATATCCGGTGCGCATCTCTGTGATGACAATTGATCGTCCCGGGCTCCTTGCAAGTGTATCATCTTCCATTACATCTTCAGAGGCCAATATCAGCCATGCAGATATTTCTACGAGCGAAGACAAAATGGCCGTTCTTAATTTTGTTATAGATGTAAAGGATCTCCTTCACCTGGAGAAGGTTATTCATAAGATTGAACAGGTGAGTGGGGTGACGCAGGTTAGGAGGGTGATGGGGAGATAGCCTTTTTCATCTCTCTGACAGCGTTTTCTAATCCTACCAGTACAGCTCTTGAAATGATGCTGTGTCCGATATTTAATTCTTCAATCTCCCTCATCGCGGCAATTTCTCTTACATTCCTGTAATTAAGGCCGTGACCTGCAGAGACACTTAGACCTATTCCTTTTGCAAACATGGCAGCGTTAAGTATTTCCTGTTTTTCCGCATCTTCTTCTTTTAGTGAAGCGGCATTGGCATAACGCCCGGTATGTATCTCGATTATCTTAGCGCCTATATCACGGGCTGTCTCAATCTGCTTAGCATCAGGGTCAATGAAGATGGAGACATCAATGTCATTTTTACGAAGTTTTGCTATCACCTTTTTCAATGCGTCTTTATGTTTTATCACATCAAGCCCGCCTTCAGTGGTAAGTTCCGCCCTATGCTCCGGGACGAGTGTGACAAGGTCAGGCTTCACATCAATTGCGATATTAACGATCTCTGTTGCAGGGGCCATCTCAAGGTTAAGACGTGTCTTCAATATCTGTCGAAGTAATCTCAGATCCCTGTCCTGTATATGCCTCCTGTCTTCACGCAGATGCACTACAATCCCATCAGCGCCTGCTGACTCAACAAGCACCGCAGCCGTTATCGGTTCAGGTTCTTTCCCTCCCCGCGCCTGCCTTAGTGTGGCAACGTGATCTATGTTTACGCCTAATCTTGGCATCGTGTGAATATTATTGCAGAAGAAATGATGTATCGTCAAGAGATATAATCTTTACAGATTGACCATGCAGGTTGAGTAATGAAACCTTATGAACTCACACAGAACTTACTTACTCCTGACTGCAAACCGTATTGGCACTCCGATAAAGCCCCACTTATCACGCATACTATTTTCAATAAATCTCTTAATATTTGTCCCTATTCCCAGCGGATAATTTACAAACAATGTAAACTTAGGGGGGCGTTTGCCGGTTTGTACAGCATAATAAATCTTTAACACCTTGCCCCTGTATGTGGACGATGGGAGCCTTTCGGATATCTCCCCTATAAACCTGTTAAGCTCTCCTGTGGTTACCTGACGTGAGTATTCCTCCATTACAGAATGGATTTCGGGATATATCTTTGAAGCCCGGATGCCGGTGAGGGCGGATATGAATATACATGGGATGTGAGATAAGTGCGGATAATTTGACCTGATATTCTTCTCGTACTTGTCCATGGTCTTCTCGTCCTTCTCTACCAGGTCCCATTTATTGAACGCAATAATGCACCCTTTTCCTGTGTCTTCTATATAGCGGGCTATCTTAAGGTCCTGCACTGCAATTCCCTCCATTGTATCAAGAAGAAGAATTGCGATATCGCATCTGTCTATGCTGCTTAAAGCCCTGATGACACTATAGTATTCTACCCCCTTCTCTACTTTTGACTGTCTTCTGATACCTGCCGTATCAATGAAGATATATTTATTCTTGTAATAAGAGACAACTGTATCTATTGAGTCTCTCGTAGTTCCTGGCGTAGGGCTTGTGACAAGCCGCTCTTTTCCGATCAGCCTGTTGATTAGTGTGGATTTTCCTGCGTTAGGTCTTCCGACAATGGCTATCTTAGGGTATACATCTTCCACTTCTTCCTGAGTCTCAGGCAATAAGGGATGAACTGCATCAAGAAGTTCGTCAACATCTGTGCCATGCTCAGCAGAAATGGGGTAGAGTTTTTCCACACCGATGGTATAGAAATCGGAAAGGTTTGCTGCCCCCTTTTTACTGTCAATCTTATTAACCGAATAGAATACAGGTTTGCTGACCTTCCTGAGCAGCCCTGCTATTTCAGCATCCGCCGGAGTCAGCCCCTGGATCCCGTCCATCAGGAAGATTATAATATCTGCCTCGTCTACAGCGATTTCTGCCTGTGTCCTCATCTGCGACAGGATATAGTCTGATGTCTCAGGTTCAAGACCTCCTGTGTCTACTAAAATAAATTCGCGGCCGCAGTATGTTGTAACGGCATAGTTCCTGTCACGCGTGACACCTGGTATGTCTTCCACAATTGCTACACGTTTACCCAGTATGCGGTTGAACAGCGTGGACTTGCCGACGTTTGGCCGGCCTATTATTGCAACGATTGGTTTCTTCATCTAAAAATCCCTCTAATACTCACTACTCATTGCTTCTTCTACTCATTGCTCATTGCTCATTCCTCACCCCACTACCCACATTACAACTGCCGTCAACATTACCATACTGCTTGGTATAATCATATACCTGTATATCACGCCCCTGTCTGCCTTGAAGTATTCACCGGTAAGCACAAAACACATATGTACAGGGGAGAACATTACTCCTGTGAATCCGCTGGCAAAGGCAAAGGCCATATGGCCGATATCAGGCGAAC
>MHEI01000055.1:14044-14221 GCA_001805165.1 Nitrospirae bacterium RBG_16_43_11
TGCGATATACCGTCTACAGATCCTGTTGCATCAAGCATCTCCTTGAAAAATATTACACCGGCTATGATCAGAAAGATATTCCATGATATGCTTTCCCTGAATGTATTAACTATCTTTTTAAGTGTATAGCGGTGATAAATGAACAGGGCTATGATGACAATGCCCATGGTAATGGCG
>MHEI01000056.1:0-5050 GCA_001805165.1 Nitrospirae bacterium RBG_16_43_11
TTACGAATGCGTTGCTCTACCATTGAGCTACCTCGGCATATTGTCAATTACTGCGGAGATTAACCTTGATGCATCTTTACTGCGCGACTCTGCCATATGTACAACATCTTCATGCCTCATGGCAGATGTACCGATACCGGCAGCATGATTAGTAATCATTGATACGGCAAGTACTTTCATACCAAGGTATCTGCACACGATGACCTCAGGAATTGTTGACATACATACTGCATCAGCACCCAGTGTCTTTAACATACGTATCTCGGCAGGTGTCTCATATGAGGGACCGGTAACGGCTGCCAATATACCACGGTGCAACATTATACTGACTTTTTCCCCTGTATTAAGCGCTATGCCGGCGAGTTGCCGGTCATAGGCTTCTGTCATGTCTACAAAACGTTTATCGAGGGTATTTCCTTTCCCTCTCAGCGGATTCACGCCCATCATGTTTATATGATCTGTAACCACCATGAAATCTCCGGGTTTGAAATCAGATCTTATGCCTCCAGCCGCATTTGTAATGACCACCTGCTTTACACCCAATGCCTGGAGAACCTTAACCGGGAATGTGACCTCATCCATACTGTACCCTTCATAATAATGCACCCGTCCCTGAAGGAGAATAATTTCAGTTTCATTATGATAACCATGAATCAAACTGCCTTTATGTCCACCTACTGTTGGTGTTGGAAAACCTGGAATATCCTGATAATGGATTTCAGTTACATTCTCCGGCAGAGTGCTGAGGTCCCAGCCTGAGCCGGTAATTATCCCGGTAGAGGCTGAGAGCTTTCTCACCTGAGATTTAATGCAGTTTACAGCATCCTCAATAATCTTCATACGCGCTGCCGGCTCACTGATCCATGCTCACACCTGTACTCGTAATAACTATATCCCTAACCACTTCCCCGCTCTTGCCAAACGGTTCAAGTGTCTTACCATTCACTTGCGCATCAATACCACCTGCATTACCAAATGTAAGTACAATCTTATTCTCTCCATTCCACATAACACCTTCACCCGGCTTCAGGATCACGTCTTTTGTCTCTTTGTCATCAATCCTTGCACCTATCCATGTCAATTCTTTTGCATATATTTTTATCACAAAAGGTTCAATAACCTTGTGTACAACCTGCGTCTGCACCTCTGCTGTTCCCACAGAAACCTCTCTTGACTCCTTCGAATTCCGTATTGTTTCTCTATCCCTGCCGCCAATAAATACTATCAGTAACAGCACAGTTGCAATGATACCGGCGGCTACCGGCAATACAACCCTGACTTTATTTGGAGACAAGAATATCTGCTTTATCCTGGTGTCATCCGGGCTATGTGATTTAACAACAGGAGGTTCTGTCGGAGGTTCTGTCTTTGCTGTCTCTCTGATTCTACTGACAATCTCTTCATCTCTGATACCAATGCATTTTGCAAACGAGCGCACGAATCCCTGATAGAATGTATCACCAGGAAGTTTAGCCAAATCATCATGTTCTATCGCCTCAAGATAGCGTAGATTGATCTTTGTAATCCCCGCCACATCCTCAAGACTATATCCGCAGGTCTTTCTTACACGATTCAGATATTCGCCTATTGTTTCCATATTACTACCTTTTTAACAACTCAATATACTTCATCGCCTCTGCCGCTGCTCTGCTATCCGGTGATATTTCCACCACCTTCTTAAAAGCAGTCAGGGCATCATCTTTACTCCCTTCCTGGAAGTATGCCAATCCAAGGTTCAGGTAAGCATTCACACTGTCTTTATCACGTTTCGTCGCCTCTCCATATGCATCTATGGCTTCCTTCGTCATGTTCAGTTTCATGTATGTGTGACCGAGCCAGAGGTGGAACTCTGATACTTCAGGCTGGAGTTTAATTGCATCCCTGAACTCTGACAGCGCCGCCTGATACTCCTCTTTTTTGTAGTACGCTATCCCAAGGTTATAACGGGCCCCCTGCGGTGTAGCATACTGTGGATTGTTCAATGCCTTCTGATATTCGGCCACCGCATCATCCCATTGTTCCATTTTACCGTAAGCAGCCCCAAGGGCATTGTGCGCCTCACCATACATAGGGTCAATAGTCAGGGCCTTTTTATATGCATCTACAGCATCATTGAATTTATCCAGTCTGAAATAGACAAGTCCAAGTGCATAATAATACATTTTATCATTAGGATTAAAATCTACAGCCTTGCTGAATTCCATAAAGGCCATCTGTAAATTATTTTCATTAAGATACGCAATGCCAAGCTTATGGTGGGCATCTGCCTCCCTTTCGCTCTTTATCCTGCTCTTTGTAAGTCCACAGCCGGACAAAAGGAATAGAAAGACAGCTACGCAGGCAAATATAGTCCTGAAGCGCTTCATCTGTTAAATATGTCCCCGGCATCCTCAAAATGAGTAAGCCGTTTAAACTCCCGGTACCTGTTCAGTATCTCTTCATAATCCAGCGCCCTGATCCTGTTCAAGCTGAAATCCTCGACTACGAATGATGCCATAACACTTCCGAATATAACAGCCTGCCTCATGCTTGCTTCAGTAAAATTCCGCGTACTTGCAAGATAACCCAGGAAACCTCCGGCAAAGCTGTCTCCGGCACCGGTAGGATCAAATACATTCTCTAATGGATAGGCAGGAGCTGCAAAAACACTCTTTGAATTGAACATGAGCGCCCCGTACTCTCCCCTTTTTACGATAACATGCTTAGGACCATAGGAGCGAATAACGCCTGCAGCCTTGACAAGATTTGCCTCCATTGCCAACTGTCTTGCCTCACCGTCGTTGATTATCAATACATCAACTGACTTAAGCGTATTCAATAATGATTCCCTCTTGCCCGATATCCAGAAATTCATTGTATCACAGGCTATTATCTTCGGAGAATTTACCTGACGTAAAACTTCGCTCTGCAATTCAGGGTCAATATTCGCCAGGAACACTACTTCAGAGTTACTATATGACTGCGGTATTGTCGGACGGAAGGTCTCAAAAACATTCAGATGCGTCTCAAGTGTATTGGCCTCATTAAGCTGAAAACCATATTCGCCCTTCCACCTGAATGTCTTTCCTGATTGTCTTTCAAGCCCCTCTACATTAATCCCGCGGCTCTTCAGGAAGTTTATATCATGTTCAGGAAAATCCTCACCTACTACTGCAACAAGGTTTACATCTGTAAAATAGCTTGCCGCTGTAGAAAAATAGGTTGCAGACCCCCCAAGTATCTCCTCTCTTTCACCGAATGGCGTCTTAACGCTGTCAAATGCTACGGAACCGACTACAAGTAAACTCATGATACCTCCCCTAACTCACATATTTCCCGATGATTAATCTCAATCTCTCCTTAGCCTCCGCCGGAATACTATCGCGTGATGTTATAATCGCATCTCTCAGGGCATTATGACACAAGCATTCTGATTCTACGGAGATACTGCTGACTGCCTCTTTTATGATCTTCTTTGAAGTCTCTACGTTCTTGCCAAGTATCGCTATGATCGCATCTGTTGTCACAGCTTCCTCCTCGTGATGCCAGCAGTCATAGTCTGTAACCAAGGCAATAGTGGAATAGCATATCTCTGCCTCCCTTGCAAGTTTGGCCTCTGTTACATTAGTCATCCCAATAATATCAACCCCCCAGCCCTTATAAATATGCGACTCGCCGCGGGTAGAGAACTGCGGTCCTTCAATGCATATATATACGCCCCCTTTGTGAACCCTTGCCCCGGCCTTTTCCGCAGATTGATAAAGCGTTCCTGATAAATTATTGCAAATAGGGTCTGCAAGAGACACATGGGCAACTATTCCATCCCCAAAGAATGTACTGATGCGCCGTTTCGTATTGTCATAGAACTGGTCCGGGATAACTATCTCCTCGGGGTGTATGTTCTCCTTCATGCTTCCGACTGCACTCACGGATATTATCCTCTTTACACCCAGCTTCTTCATACCATAGATATTGGCCCTGAAGTTTATATCAGACGGCTGTATTACATGCCCCCTTCTGTGTCTTGATAAGAATGCCACCTTCTTTCCCATCAGTTTTCCGACAATAAATTTATCTGACGGCTCTCCAAAAGGAGTATCTACCTTAACCTCTTCAACTCCTTCAAGCCCTTCCATCTGATAAAGCCCGCTTCCGCCAATCACGCCAATTTCAGCTTCAGACATTCACCGCCTCCTCTGCCTTCTTTTCCTCATTCTCTCTTACATCAAAATCCCTTATCGCCTTCTTTGGGACAATAATCGCCACAGAATGTTTATAGATAAGGTGCTGGCTCTCTCCCTTTACCAGGATACTGAAATTATCAAACGCCCTGATAGTACCTGTAATCTTCGATCCATTCAGCAAATGCACCGTTACAGGGGTTTTCTCCTTTCTAAGGTGATTAAGAAACTGATCCTGCAGGTTGATGGATGATTTACTCATTTAACTGCTCCTTTCATTAAGTACAACAAGTTCACTAATTATGCCAATTCTCTATGAACATCATCCTTTATTACATTGAAATGGGATAAATCATCTTTAACCGTATACCACCTTATCATGTCGTCACGCCTGAACCATGTCAGTTGCCTTTTTGCATATCTCCTTGTATCTCTTTTCAATAGCTTTATGGCATCTTCCAGACTATACCAGCCTTTGATATATCCTGCAATCTGTTTATATCCAAGCCCGTGCATCAGGATAAAAGACTCATTACCTTTATCCATAAGCCCCCTTACCTCGGCTTCAAGCCCTTTTTCTATCATACTATCCACGCGTTTTTCAATGTTACTGTAAAGTTTCCTGCGATCCATTGTCAGGCCGATCACAAAACAGTCATACAGTTTCTCCCTGAAACCATGGGTCTTCTGTATCTCAGATATCGGAACACCCATAATCTCATATACCTCAAGAGCACGTAATATTCTGACAGTATCGTTAGGCTTAATCCTTTTGGCAGATACCGGATCGGCTTCACACAATCTCTTATACAGGTATCCTTTGCCGTATTGCTCTTCCTCCTGCAACAGTTTCTCTCTTAATGTTTCATCTGCCTCCGGCGCGTCACAAA
>MHEI01000056.1:5097-5346 GCA_001805165.1 Nitrospirae bacterium RBG_16_43_11
TACAACCGGAATCTTACCCTGCTTATGCAGTCCATCTATAACCGGCCTTACAAACCTTACATACTCACCAACACTGAACGGATCGCCGGGCTCAATAATGCTGAGCATGTGATGGGGAACTCTTGCCAACTCCTCATCAGAAGGCCTGGCAGTGCCAATATCCATTCCCTTGTACACCTGCATCGAGTCTGCACTGATAATCTCTCCTTTAAAAACCTCCGCTAAGTAAATGGCTAACGCACTCTTACC
>MHEI01000056.1:5470-6035 GCA_001805165.1 Nitrospirae bacterium RBG_16_43_11
TCTCTTAACAATGGGTCTGCCGTGCGGACAGGTATACGGCATATCAGTATGGAGCAGATCAGTGACAAGAGATATCATCTCTCCGGTAGTCAGTAATCCCTTTGCCCGTACTGCTGTATGACATGCCCTTCTGCTCAGCAGGGCCTTTACCACCTCATCTATGACTGTAAGTTTAATGCCCCTTAACGGAGATAAATCCTTTTCCTTAATCTCGTCAATCATATTAATCAGCAGCGATTTAAAATCATCTCCTGTAAATACTACTGGAATGGACCGCAGGATAAAAGACCTTTCACCTATTTCACTAATATCAAATCCAATGTTATTTAAAAACTCTTTAAATTCATTTAACGTGTGTGCCTTATCAAGACTCAATTCTATTGTCTCAGGTATCAATAAGGTCTGTG
Source organism: Nitrospirae bacterium RBG_16_43_11 (assembly GCA_001805165.1). GTDB lineage: Bacteria > Nitrospirota > 9FT-COMBO-42-15 > HDB-SIOI813 > HDB-SIOI813 > RBG-16-43-11. The sequence goes on from MHEI01000056.1 coordinate 5,878, forward strand.
CCTCGACAGTACCTTTTGCATATCCTCTCTTTAATCTGTCATAGATAACCCTTTCGTGGGCTGCATGCTGGTCTACAATGCTTAGTTCGCCGTTGATCTCTGCTACAATAAAGAGTGCGCTGATCTGGCCTAATATCCTTACAAGCGGCTCAGCATAC
>MHEI01000056.1:6112-6221 GCA_001805165.1 Nitrospirae bacterium RBG_16_43_11
AACTTGTCCCCACATGATTTAAGCGGGGAGTAGGAATCCAGAATCAGGCCATCGGTCCGGATTCCCGCTTGCGCGGGAATGACATTTCCAGTATCAGACCACGGCGTAT
>MHEI01000056.1:6274-6373 GCA_001805165.1 Nitrospirae bacterium RBG_16_43_11
ATGTCATGAATATACCTGCTGTCTTTGAACCTGACCTCCCTCTTAGTGGGGTGAACATTAACATCTACCAGTGCGGGATCCAAATCTATAAACAAGACA
>MHEI01000056.1:6423-6720 GCA_001805165.1 Nitrospirae bacterium RBG_16_43_11
AGCATGGGATAAGGAAGGATTTCTTATAGCCCTCTTGTTGACGAAAAACAATTGGTTATCTTTGCTCCTGAATGTTAAAACCGGGCTTGAGACTAATCCATATATGCTGCCGCCGGCGATTTCACATGAAAAGGGAGTTAAACTGTCTGTCATATCACTGCCATAAATCTGCAAGACCCTATCCTCAATACTATCAACAGGCGGAAGATCAAGAAGAGTCTTATTTCCCTTTTCTACATCTGTCAACATAAAATGAATATTCCTGTGTGAGAGGGCCTGGTGTATTACCGTAGACAA
>MHEI01000056.1:6841-11739 GCA_001805165.1 Nitrospirae bacterium RBG_16_43_11
ATACTGCCTCCTTCAATCTCCACACACGTCCCTGTAGCAGCATTTCTCTCACGTGTCTTAAGACTGACCCTCGCCACTGAAGCAATGCTGGCAAGCGCCTCACCCCTGAAACCCAGGGTATTGATATTGAATAGGTCATCTGCAGAGCCAAGCTTGCTTGTCGCGTGTCTTTCAAAGGCAATGCCTGCATCCCGGCCGCTCATCCCTATCCCGTTATCTGCAACAGAAATGAGTCTTGTACCGCCTTTCCCCACCTTTATCACAATGTGCGTACTCTCTGCGTCTATGGAATTTTCTATGAGTTCTTTTAATACAGATGCAGGTCTTTCAACCACTTCTCCTGCGGCTATCTGGTTGATTAAGTCCTGAGGAAGGTGTCTTATTTTGTCAGGCATGAATTTTAATTAAACTACAATTTGGCGCTTTTCAACGTCAACTACTTTATGTCAGTCAGTCGAACTTTAGCCAGTGATGCCTCCGGAGAATAAGGGAATTGCTCTACAACCTTTTTAAAATATAACTTCGCCATATCATTATTCTTCAACTTCTCATACCCGTACCCCATTTTTAAAAATGCACTCACAATCTTGTCGCTTTTAGGATAATCAATAGTCACACTTTCAAAGACCGTGACTGACTTCGAATAATCTCCCTTGCTGTAATAGCATTCACCTATCCAGTAGAGGGCATTCGGCGCTAAATTCCCGGTTGGCGACTGGCGCAGATAATTATAAAATCCCTCTATAGCCAGGTCATAATTACCCGACATGTAATCCTTATATGACTGATTATAAAGCTCGGATGGAGTTGATGCAGCAGCACCTCCGGATGGTGTTACTACAGGAGAATGAACCGGCGGCTGACCGGCCTCTAAATTATCAAGCCTTCTTGACATCTCCTGAATAGCCGCATCATGATCATCTGAATTTTCTGTCAGCTCAGCCATCCGGTGAGTGTTCTCCTCGACGCTGCCCTGTATAACCTGAACATCAGTAGCAAGCTGTGTAAAACGGTTCTCGAAATCCGCCTGATTCTTCTGGAGCATATCAATGGAACCGGTATTCTGAGAATCCATCTTTGCAAACTGTTCTTTAATCTCCACTGCGATATGATCATCCTGCGGAGGCTGTTGTGACTTCTGCAACTCAGAAACTTCCCGCTGTGCCTGCAGCAGTATAACCTTCATACGGTTTACCTCATTTTCAAGATCAACGAATTCAGATTGCATCGCACAGCCGGAGATGGTGATTATTGTTGATACTATTAATAATGGAGATAACAGTCTTTTAATCATGAAATACCCCTCGCTCCTTCGACTTCTCTAAGGACAGGCCTATCCCTCCCCCGCAAGGGGAGAGGGGAATTATTAATTTGGGGACCAGTCTGGTGATAAATTATTACTCCCGTTATTGGTCAATCTTTCCAGTCTGCTCCCGTCCGCATTTATCATATATATATTCCACTTCCCGCCCCTTGATGAGGCAAAGCTAATCCATTTACCATCAGGTGACCAGGAAGGGGACTCATCACTGCCGGGGCCGTTTGTTATCTCCCTCAGGTCACTCCCGTCAGGATTAATTATACATATACGGAAGCTGCCGCCACTCCTGCATGCGAATGCTATCCTGTCCCCTTTTGGCGACCAGGCGGGATCACTATTGTAGTCTCCTTTAAAAGTCAACCGGCGAACGTTTGTTCCGTCAGATTTCATCTCATATATCTGAGGGCTCCCCCCCTTGTCCGATGTAAATGCTATTTCCGCTCCTGTTGGAGACCATGTGGGAGATACATCCTCTCCACGTATATATGTAACCCTCTTTAACCCTTTGCCTTCCCTGTCCATCGTATATATCTCCGCATTTCCATCCCTGCCGGTTGAAAAAGCAATTGTATTACCGTCAGGAGACCATGCAGGCGATATGTCCAGTCCGGAATAATCAGTAAGCCTCCACCGCCTGCTGGTGTTCAAATCTACCACATATACATCAGGATTACCATCCCTGTATGACATGTAAGTAATACGTGAACCGTCAGGAGACCATTCCGGTGAAATATTTATAGACCTGTTGCCTGTTATCATCTTTGAAGAATAGCCGTCATAGTCCATTATGTATAATTCCTTACGGCCTGCCTGATCGGATACATAGACAATGCGTGTCTGGGCAATCCCCTTTTCCCCTGACATCCTGAATACTATCTCGTCTGAAAGCCGGTGAACTATCCTGCGCAGGATATTGTTATTACCTATATATTTCTTTGCATAGATAAGTTCTCCGCTCCCTGTCTCATACAGCTTGCCATCCAACCTGATCTTTTCACCGTCTCTCACAACCTGCCCCACAACCAGGGCCTCAACTCCTGATGAAATTAATTGTCCACGCATAGCCTCATCCAGTTTTTCCGGAACCCCTTTTAATCTAAGGCTGTCATTTGCAATCAAATCAAAGTATAAAGATCTCTCAAGATCATTCACAAGAACCTTTCTGACTGCTGATTTCAATTCCTGATCATCGCCGGTAATTACTACTGCTATGGGAATCTTTTGTATCGCGCCTCTCTTAGTCTCGAGATAAACCTCTTCTGCAATAGCTGAATGAGTCAGCACGATTATCAACAAAATAAGACATATTATACGAAAAATACTTTTCATCTGAAAATGCCCTCTCTCAACTCTTTCCACTAAATATAAATCTATAATTTACCTTCAAGGTATCCCCCTTGAACCCCCGCGGCAATGGAGGGAAAGGGGTTGAAAGGGTAACTGCCCGCAATGCACTCTGATCGAAATAGTTGTCTCCTGACGTGTCAGCAACCCGTACATTACTGATCCCCCCATTTCTGTTAATGGTAAATTCAATGAGCGCCTGTTTCGTCTTATTGTGAACAACCGGCTGACTCCACCTGTTGTCAACCTTATTCTTTATCAGACCAAGATAATAGTCGTATTTGAATGAAGGTAAATCCACTACAGGACCGCTAACCAGGCCGCCTCCCGGTATGAGCTTCGTTAACTGAGAAGACTCTCCATGTCCCTTTACCTCTGATTCAGCGGACATACCTGAAGGTCTGTCCCTACGGTCATCTCCCTTCGCAATCTCAACGTCCTTAACATCTCTCAGTTTTTCAATCTTTGTCACAGGTTTGCTTATCTCTTTCTTCTTTATCTCCTCAGTCTTCTTTACTTCTACAGTTATTTTCTCAATCCTTGAATCATCCGGTGAAATAGATGTTAGTTCTGAAGCGCTTTCCTTCGGAAGATTTACAATACTGACATGTATAGCTTTAATTTGCGCATATTGTGACGTGAACAAATCAGACCTTTTAAAAATATTAGAGGAAAATATAATTGACAGGAGCGCTAAGTGAAACAGGAGGGATGCTGTCAACATCCATTTTAAGTTTGTCTCTGTCACTTGCCTGAAGATCTACTCCACCTCCATTAGAGGTTCAGTAACCATACCCAGTTTTTCTATACCCATACCTTTAACTATATCCATAACACTTACAATAGTTCCATAGGGTACAGCCCTGTCTGCCTTCAAATACACGGTGACATCGGCACCTTCCCTGCCCTTTTGCATGATTTCTGACCCGACCCTGCTCATCTGAACCTTCCTGCCATCTATATATATGTTGCTGAACCTGTCAACGATAAGCATTATACGCTGCTCCTGCTTTATCGTGTTCACTGACGACTGAGGAAGGTCTACATCAATGCCCCTGTACATCAGAGGAGCTGATATCATGAAAATGATTAACAGTACAAGCACTATATCAACAAAAGGGACCATGTTAATCTCAGACATCAGCCTGTATTTTCTATCTGCCAATAATTCTCCATTAAGACTTCTTATACTTATTGCTCATTGCTGATTACTCATTGCCTCGAACCATATCTACCTCATCAGTATCTTCTGTCCGGCCGCCTCCGGACCATACATCCGCTTCTGCATAGGCCATAATCTCTCCTGAAAACACCTCCATCTGAGATGCCATTTTCCTGATCCTGTTAAGCATGTAATTGTAACCGATAACCGCAGGAATAGCAGTAGCAAGTCCGGCGCCTGTTGCTATGAGCGCCTCAGCTATTCCTGGCGCTACAGCCGCTATATTTGCAGAACCCTGCAGCCCTATCTGCTGGAATGCATGTATTATTCCCCATACTGTTCCAAATAGTCCTATAAATGGTGTAACATTTCCTGTAGTGGCGAGAAAAGAGAGGTAACCTTCATAGTATGTTATTTCATCTTCAGCAGTACTCTTTAATCTCCTGTCTATTGCATTAAGAAATGCAGGTCTGTCTGACATAAGACCGCCCTTCCCCTTCTTTATCTCATAAAATCTCGTATAACCCTCTTTCACTAACGCGGCAAGGGGATTGTCTTTATTCCTGGATAAGGTATAAAGCTGGTGGATATTTTCAATCTTCGAAAATGTAGCCAGAAATTCTTTAGAATCGTTTTCTATCCTGCGGAACTGATGTAGTTTGAAAAACATGATTGCCCAGGAAATAATGGAGAATAAGAAAAGTATCAGCAGGACTATCTTGGCAACAATCCCCGCTGACAATATTAATTTAAAGATTTCTGATTCTATATGCATTCGGAAGATAACTTGACTTGCAGTATTTTCCCAGAATAAATGGCGGGGCCGACGAGACTTGAACTCGCGACCTCCTGCGTGACAGGCAGGCGTTCTAACCGAACTGAACTACGACCCCGCGAGTTGATGCTGAAAAATGCCCATCTGCGGCGTCAGGGCTTAAGTTTTGAGCTTCAACGTACGGAAAGTACGCCTCAGCTCAAAACTTAAGCCCTTCCTTGCACCTGGACATTTTTGAGCATCAACTCTATAGTTTTTGCTACAATATGCTACGTTGGACTCCTCAGAAAATCCTC
>MHEI01000057.1:0-1547 GCA_001805165.1 Nitrospirae bacterium RBG_16_43_11
CTTCATCTCAACAACAAGACAGAATGCCTTTAACCTGTGATCTTCCATGGATCCTTTTACTATCAGTTAAATTTTATCATTTCTGACATTTCTGTGTCGTCATGAAGTGACTGTTAAAGAAACATGAAATAATTTCATCTCCACAATGAAAATAATGTATTTGTTTTTTTATATATACAAACCTAAAAATATAAATAATACGCAGGTTCTTATTCAAGGTTATTCTGTCTGCCAGTAATTTATTTCTAAGGGGGTAGCTATGAAAAAGATTTTACTGTTGCTGAAACTGTCTATTCTTTTCTGTATTGTGATAGTTCCCGGAGTAGCTTCTTCAGAAATACAGGGGGAATACACAGAACCTTACACACTCGGCGAAATTGTGGTGGGTGCTGAGAAAAAAGTTGTTGAATCAGCAGGAACAGTCCGAGAGATTACATCGGAAGACATTCAAAACAAAGATGCAAGAACTCTTGATAAGGCCCTGGCACTCTTGCCTGGGATAAACATCAGGACTGGAGCTGATGGGGTGCCGCGGGTTGATCTCAGAGGCTTCCGTTCCAGACATGTTGTTCTTTTGCTGGATGGGATTCCTATTAATTCTACTTTTGACGCTCAATTCGACCCTACCCTGATACCTGTTGAGAACATCGAGAAGATCAAAGTTTCTTACGGAACCCATTCAGTCCTGTATGGGGACGGTGGTCTTGGTGGTGTTATCAATATCATCACAAAAAGGGGCACAAAAGGTGTCCATGGTATGGTACAAGGTGAAGCAGGGGAGGGAGATCACTATCTAAGTAGCTTCAATTTTTTAGGTGTTCATAAAAAAGTTGACTTTTTCATTAGTGGGAGTGCCATGGACAGGAATGGATTTCGTCTCTCTGATGATTTTTAAAAAACATCTGAAGAAGATGGAGGTCTTCGAGAAAATAGTGATAAAAGAAGGAATAATTTATTCGCCAATGTAAGCTTTGCTCCCAGTGACAAACTACTTATCGGAGCGGTCTTAAATTATCTCAAGGGATAATTTGGTAAACCCTCGAGCACTATTAATGATAATTCAGACATCTTCGCTAATAGGCCAAGGTTTGAGAGGATGGACAATTTTGAGGGTTTATCCGGACATCTTTCATTGAGCTATGATTTGCCCGGACCTCTTGGGCTGAGATCGTGGCTTTTTTTCAATCAATTGAAAGAGGAAGAGAACCGGTATGATAACGGCGATTATGATTCAATGGATGATCCAACAGTAAGTGGTACCTATCATCAGGATAACGAAACTATAATCAAGGGTGCTGCTTTACAGACAACATGGGATCTAAAGAAAGGCGGCCTCTTAACTCTCGGGCTAAACGGACGAACAGAGGAATGGGAACAAGATAAAACAATAAGAGATGTTAGGATCAGCGGCGGCGGAGGCGGCGGTGGAGGAGGCGGAGGAGGCGGAACTACACGATATGCCTTAAGAGACTTTAATGACGATAAAGATCTCGATATCTATTCAGTTGCCCTTGAGTATGAAGTTAATCCTTTAAAAAATTTAGGGC
>MHEI01000057.1:1558-6457 GCA_001805165.1 Nitrospirae bacterium RBG_16_43_11
TACAGTCACAACTGGCTTGACAAAGATGAGGGAGATGACAATGAGGGAAGTTATCTGGTTGGAGTATATTACGATATCCTTGAAAAGACCCGTATCAAGGCCTCGTATGCCAGGAAGATACGATTTCCTTCTATACGGCAGCTTTACGATGAAGAGCAAGGAGATCCTGATTTGACTTCTGAGAGTTCCAATAATTATGAAGTGGGGATTGAACAGGGATTACCCTGGAACAGTAAGGTATCAGTAACCGGTTTCTATATAGATGTGAAAGATTATATAGAGAGCATTCCCAACGCGTCTGGGGTCGATGTGTTTCAGAACAATGATAAATATCGATTCCAAGGGGCAGAACTGTCTGCGGAAACTCGTTTCCTCAAAAATCTAATGGCGAGGGTGGGCTACACATATCTCTACACAAAAGATAAGTCTTCAGACACGGAAAGGACAGAGCTTCAGAATAGGCCAAGGCATACGGTTACCCTTGAAGGTAAATATTCTTTCAATTTTGGATTTTCAGCATATATGAACATTTTGTATGTAGCAGATCAGGTTTTTTATTCCAGGACCACTCCTTTACAAAGAAAGGAATTAAATGATTATGCCCTTGTTGGTCTAAAGCTCGACCAGGCATTGCTCAAAAACAGACTAAATCTGTATGTTGGCGTTGACAATCTGTTTGATGTTGACTATGAAACAAGCTATGGCTTCCCGCAGGCTGGTCGGTTTATCTATGGAGGGGTAACAGTTAATCTATGATAGCCATGAAATTAAGGAAGGAAAGAATTAACTTGTTTAGTATCAAAAAAAGGAGGGTTACGGTTGTGAGAAACTTTTTATTCATCACATTTGTATTTGTTTGCGTCATGTTTATAGGGTGTGCAACAAAAGAAGTAAAAACTGAGAAAAAAGAAACGAGCAAAAAAGTAATTTATGATGCCTCAAATGAAGTAAAATCCTATTACTCCTACCAATACAATGCTTTTGGTAAATCAAAAAAATCACACTTCTACCCGGCAGGTTTACTACTGAACTATTTTACATATTCCTATGACAAAGAAGGAAAACGTGTAAAAAAAGATGAATATGACTCTTCAGGTAAGCCCATTTCTTATACGACCTATGATTATGATATTAAGGGAAAAAGGACAAAAAAGAGTATCTATGATTCTGCTGATCAACTAAAAAAATATTTTACCTATGAATATGATGAAACTGGAAAGAGAGTAAAAAGAAATCAATATAGCACTGAGAACAGGCTTGAGTCATTTGTTAAATATGTATACGATGCTAAAGGAATAAAGACGAAAAAATCTACATTCGATAATAATGGTACAATGATGTGTTATTCAACATACGAGTATGATCCAAGAGGAACCAAAACAAAGAAAATTGACTATGATGCAAAGAATGTAATGAAGGAACATGTAATTTTTCAGTATTAATTTTATAAAAGTCCCATTATGCACTGAGGGAGATAGTGAAATATCAATTTAAGGCATTCCAGTTATCTCTTGTTTTTCATGCTGTGATGATTTTCTTTATCATTGGCTTCAGTAGTACTTTTGCGCACACAAGTAGGGTGATAGTAATTGATTTCAGTCTCGAGGATTCAATGAATACAGGAAATGAAGGCGCGGGAACTATAAATGCAGGTAGAACGAAGGCCAAGTTACAGCCACGATCCAGAGAAATTAGACAACCAGTCAAAACAATGGAACAAGAACCTAAAAAGCAAGAAGAGCAGACCATGGAAATAAGAGAAACAATAGCTCCGGTACAAACACTTGACTCTCAGGCACAGACATCCGAGGCACAGGTTCCTGTCATGGCATCTGCTGAGAGTATAGATTCTCAATACAAAACAGAACAGGCTATCCAGGCAAATTTTTTAATTTCTTCTGGTAATGGTATAGAAGGCAAATGGGGAGATGCTGGTTTACCTGGAAAAGGGACAAGAATAGCATCGAGTGGAGGGTATGGAAATGATTCTGACATTCTTTCCCGAAAGAAGAGGTATTTGAAAGAGAACTTCGCATATATAAGGTACCTCATTCAAAAGAAGGCAGCATATCCAAAGCTGGCAAAACAGATGGGATTGGAGGGAAAGGTTATAGTTTCATTTATTGTCAACTCTAACGGGCACGCCAAGGATATAAAAATAATGAATAGTTCTGGTATAGAAATACTCGACCGTAGTTCAATTGAGGCCGTAAAGAATGCATCACCTTTTCCAGAACCGCCTGCCGAGGCTCAGTTAATCATACCGATATCATACAAGTTTAGGTGAAACGGAATTTTTAATTTCTATGATGTTATAGATTAGTTAATAAAGATAAGAATAGTAAGTAGAATTAATATCAATATCACAGCATGAAAACAATTCATATTTTTAATGAATAAAATGAGTTTGATTTCCATTGTTGTAAAAACTATTATGTAGTTAAGCTTGTGTTTGGCTTTGGTTACAATCGGCTTGAGGTCAAAGACGCCAAAGAAAGCTTTAAATGCTCAGCAGCACATAACTTGTTACGCGAGTCTTGTTATGTGCTGCTGGGTAACATTATGTATGTCTTTATTATTTGCGCCCTTCTCGTCGCTAATCCTCTGATCTGCTTTGTCCTCCCCTTAAAGGGGAGGGGACAGGTGGATCTAAGTATTTAATTCTTTTTCGTATATAAATTCCTGTAGAATAGTTAAATTTGTTAGATACATAAACCTGATAGAACAAAAGGAGGTTAAGATGGCAAAGGAAAAAACAAAGCTCATGATAGCATCAACTACAAGCACCCAAAATTCAGGTCTTTTTGACATCCTGATTCCTTTATATGAGAAATCCACAAAATATGATGTAAAGCTGGAAGTCATCGCAGTTGGTACCGGGAAGGCTATCAGGATAGCAAAGAAGGGCGAGGCTGATTTGCTCTTTGTGCATGATCCTTTTCGTGAAGAAAAGTTTGTTACTGAAGGATATGGTGTTAACAGAAGGGCTGTAATGCATAATGATTTTGTTATCGTCGGATCTCACAAGGATCCAGCTAAGATTAAGGGACTAAAAAGTGTGATAGAGGTATTTGAAGAAATTGCAGAAAAAGGTTTTCCCTTTGTATCAAGGGGCGATGATTCCGGCACAAATATCAAGGAATTAGATATCTGGGATGACACTGGAATTAATCCAAAGGGTAAAGGCTGGTATTTTGAGGCTGGAGCTAATATGGGGGATACCTTACACATAACAGATCAGAAGAGAGCATACACATTGTCTGATATGGGGACATTTCTTCACTTTGAACCCAAAATTAATTTAAAGATTCTCTTTAAAGGTGATCCCATGCTGAGAAATAACTACAGTGTAATTGCTGTTAATCCTGATAGATTCCCGAAAGTAAAATACAGAGAGGCGATGGATTTTATCGCCTTTGTTACATCGCTTGAAGGCCAGCACTTAATAGCAAATTATAAGAGGCATGGTGTCAACCTTTTTTATCCGGATGCGATCCCATCAGTAATGAGTAAGAAGAAATAGGCAATCTGGCCTATCTGCAGTTTTAAATCAGGTTAAGTAGAAGCTTTGGGGAAGCTTTTGAAAAAAAAGCTATTCACTTCATAGAATAGATTTTATTATCCTGTCTGATTTAAGTCATAACTGAGGTATGAAAATAATTCATTTTTTTAATGAAAAAAATGAATTGGATTTTGTTCCTTGTGAATGAATAACCTAAGAAAGGTTTCTTAGGCTACAATCGGCTTGAGCCGGAAATACCTATAAGAATCCTGTTTTAATTTTCTTCGCAATTAGGATAACCAATGATACTTTATGTATTCCAACATTCCACTCACACTCTAAATAAAAAAGGAGATATTCAAATGAAGAGATTATGTGTATTTCTACTGCTTTTTGTTTTTTCACTTTCAGTATGGATTCTACCTGTTATGGCATCAGACCCATCTATGGAGATTGAACAACTTAAAAAAGACATGCAGCGACTTTTAGACGAGCAGATGATCCTAAAAAACAGGATAGAGGAGTTGGAAAAAACTCAGGTCCAGACTGAGACCAAAACTACCGAAACAGGGAAAAAGGTTGTAGAAGCAGAAAAGAAAGGGATACAGACTGGGTATGATAAGGGATTTTATATAAAGTCCCCTGATGATAATTTTTTCCTAAAGACCAATTTATTCCTCCAGTTCCGTTATACATATCTTGACTTTGACAGAACAGTTAATGCTAACGATGAAGACTGGAACAACTTCTTTGTAAGACGTGCAAGGGTTGTTTTTTCTGGCAATGCGCCAAATAAAGACTGGACATATTTCTTCCATATTCAGTTAGAGCCTACAAGCGCAGTTAACCTGCATGATGCCTATGTGACATGGAAAAAATATCCTTATGCCCAGGTTCAGTTTGGCCGTTCCAAGCTCCCTTACGGACTTCATTTCTGGCAGTCTGCAATTTATCTTAATGGGATCGAAAGGTCTATCTTCTCTGGCGAGACAGATGTTGACGGCAAGGAAGACAGCAGGAAATGGCCTGGCGGGAATGCCAATTTCCAGGTAAACAATGAAGACACTGTTACAAAGTATCCTGTAGGCGGTTTTCATCTCTTCAGATCGCAGGGTGTCCAGTTGCAAGGTGATATTGATATGTTCGGTCAAAATGGATTTTTACAATACTGGACTGGAGTATATAATGGGAGAAATACAAAAGGAGGCATAAACATTGACAGTACGCCGATTTTGGTAGGCAGAATCTCTATAAATCCATTCGGCAAATATAATCTGCTCCAGCAGGGCGACATAGATTACAGCAAAATCCCTAAAGTCTGTTTTCTTGTCTCAGGTTTCCATAATACAGATCGGTTGAGTCAGACCCGCAGTTCGACAGGAGGAACAGTGACAGTA
>MHEI01000058.1:0-2831 GCA_001805165.1 Nitrospirae bacterium RBG_16_43_11
CACACCGGCAGAAAAGGCAGTCGCCAGGACAACAGCCCATGGCGTTACAACAGGCGGTATATGTGGAATAAACCAGGCGATTATAAGGCCGCCAATGAAAGCGATGAGAATTCCTATACCTCCTCCTATCAGGCTTAACATAGTTGACTCAACAATAAATTGAACAAGTATGTCACGCCGTGTCGCCCCAACGGCCTTTCTTATCCCGATCTCCTTAGTCCTCTCTCTTACAGTTACAAGCATAATGTTCATTATCCCTATTCCGCCGACTAATAGTGAGATTGCGGCTATCCCTGCAAGAACAGAAGACAGCGTATCCAGGATTGAGTCAAGGCTCGACAGTAACCCCCCCTGCGTAAGGATAGTAAAGTCTTCTTTATTATTATGTCTCTTCTTAAGAATTTTTATTATCTGAACATTTGCCAGACTTACCATAGCCGCGCTGCGGGCCTTCGCCCTGATCCCGAAGAGCTTATCTGTATTAAAGAGCCCCATGGAAGAAGAAACAGGGATATAGACCACATCATCAAAGTCATCAGTCCCCATAAATGTCCCCTTCTTCTCCATAATCCCTATGACCCTGAATCCTGATCCCCCTACCTTGATGATCTCGCCAAGGGGATTCCTGCTGCCGAATAGTTCATTTTTGACAGTGTATCCTATTGTACATACCCTTCGCGAGGCATCAACATCATCCCTTGTAAAATACCTGCCGGTATCAACACCTATGTTTATGACTTCTGTAAATTCTTTATCAGTCCCGACGATCATTACCTTTCTCTCTCTATTTGTGTATCGCACATCTGCTGTTCCAACAGTGATAGAAGAAACCGATTCCAGAGCCGTCGCGTGCCTCCTTAGTGCATCTGTATCGCCAATAGTCATCTTCTGGACACCCTCAAATCCAGGATGTCCCATCCCCTGTGTCTCTGTCTTACCCGGGCTTATAATTATAAGATTTGTCCCGATACCCATAAATTGCTTGACTAAATACTCCCTGAACCCTGCTGTCATTGAAACAAGGAGGATAACTGAACCAACACCAATCATGATCCCAAGCATGGTTAGAAAGGCACGTATCCTGTTTTCCATGATGGAAGAAACCGCAATCCTGAGAAATTCGATAAGGTTCACTTTACAATATCTTCCACGATCCTGCCATCCCGGATGAAGATCTTCCTCCCTGCCTCCTCAGCAATCTCCGGATTATGGGTGATCATGATTAACGTCACGCCTTCCTCTGAATTAAGTCTCTTAAACAGGGAAAGGATTTCCACACCAGTCTTTGTATCAAGGTTCCCTGTCGGCTCATCTGCAAGGAGGATCGAGGGTTCGTTTATAAGCGCCCTTGCTATTGCGACACGCTGACATTCTCCGCCTGAAAGCTCATTGGGACGATGGTGCATACGACCCTCCAGCCCCATCTTTTTCAACATCCGGACACTCTTTTCCCTTCTCTCATCAGGCCCAATCCCTGAATAGACAAGCGGCAACTGGACGTTAAAAAGCGCAGTATGTTTTGACAGGAGATTGAACATCTGGAATACAAAACCTATTTTCTTATTCCTGATGCGGGCGAGTCTCTCATCGCTTAGGTGTGATATGTCTTCTCCATCCAACATATAACTCCCTTCTGACGGACGGTCAAGGCATCCGATAATATTCATCAATGTAGACTTGCCGGAACCTGAAGGTCCCAGGATAGCAACAAACTCCCCGCTGGAAATCTCAAGGTTAATCTCAGAAATTGCATCAACCTGAACCGTACCGGAACCATAAACCTTACTCACATTCTCAAGACATATAAGGGCGTCGTTGCTCATTGCTCATTGCTTAATTTGCTTATTTTACTCATTGCTGATATTTACCCTCTTCCCTTCCTCCAGCCCTACAACATCCAGCGACGTGATAACCCTTTCCCCTTCCTTCACACCGTCAAGCATTTCTATAAATTCCCAGCTTGATATGCCGGTACTGACGTTTCTCTTCTCTACTCTATCTATAACTACTGTATAAACAAATTTAACTTCATCTCTCTCTATTACTGCATTTGTAGGAACAACAACTGCATCATTCTTTGTCTCAAGGATTATCTCAGCATCAACAGAAGCGCCAACCGGCAGCGTGTCCTCATTTGGCTGATCAAAATTTATCTCGACATCTATTGTACGGTTTTGTCCGGCTGCCTTTGAAACCACAGGAGAAACGTATACAACTTTGCCTTTCATTACTTTTCCGGGATTCGCATCACTCGTTATATTAACTTTCTGTCCCCGTTTAATTACCATAAAATCCGTCTCATCAAAAGGGACTTCAACCTTTAAAACCGAGTCGTCAATTAGCTCACAGAATGGTTCTGTCTCAAGGCCGGTTATGTTTGCCGTAGAAACAGCCGCCCCCTGACTATTAAAACTATATTCAGGAAGTTCGCCGGGGGTGGCGTTGAGAAAGGATATTACACCATCAAATGGGGCACGTATATTTGTTTTTTCGAGTTCTTCTTCAGCAAGCTTAATACCAAGCCTCGCCTGATTCAGGGCATTCCCGGCAATCTCATATTCTTTCCCTGTAACAGCAAACTGGGTCTTTATCTCATCAAAACGGCTGTCGGGCATGATCCCTTCTGCAAACAGAGGCTTTGCCCTCTCATAATTCTGTTTCACAAGCATGTATCTCTCTTCTGTCTCTTTGAGCCTGAACTCTGCTGAAGCAAGCACCGCCTTTTGAATGTCAACTTTAATCCTGAGTTCAGAATCGTCAAGTCTGACAATTACGTCCCCCTTCCTGACACGGTCACCTTCCCTGAAATTGACATCTTTAATCTTTAATGG
>MHEI01000058.1:2849-3608 GCA_001805165.1 Nitrospirae bacterium RBG_16_43_11
TGCCCGCCTCAGGGGTTCGACAGTCCCGCTGGATACACCTGTTATTGTCCTCTCAATCGGTCTTTTCTTAACAACAAATACATCAACTTCGATGATATTCCTGCGGTAATATAAAAAGACAATAAGGGCTATGATGATGACGATTATACCGCTGTATAAGAACCTTTTCGTCCGGGTAGTCATTTATTTGGGGTTAAGAGGTCCTGTCAATTTTGATATAAGGAAAGAACTTTATCAATGTCTATTTCAAAGGCGCTGCACGGCGCATGTATTTCCCATGCTGTAAGTACCCCCGGATGTATTTCTCCAATCAATCCTATGACATTTTCACCGGTCTGTATCCACCCCATCCTTCCATCAATAAAAGATGGATGGTCTCCCGGAACAAGCCTGTAATCCATCTGAAGATAGTACATCAGTGTCTCGAGTATCGAATGGACTTCGGAAAAATTGGCGGTGTGGTGTGAAATAAGCGCTGCACACTTTACAATCGTACTGCTTGACAGATTTCCTGATCCATCATATACAGCAACCTCACCTGACTCAAATATCCTGTGGGGATAAAAGCTCTCACTGCTTGCTGACTCTACCCTTAATAGAGACGGAAGTATCCAGTGTCTTAATACTGAATAACTCTGTGACATAATATTATCCACCTCGATAACTCTTTCCTTTTCAAGCCCCATCTTATAGAGGTTATCTTCCTTTGATGTCAGAATATTAGAGATGATCTCCTGAAATCCGGCGCCAACCATATAT
>MHEI01000058.1:3619-4443 GCA_001805165.1 Nitrospirae bacterium RBG_16_43_11
GTCTGAAAACTTCTCAATCTCAGAGAGGGCGCCTACAGTCATTTGCGCCGGCATCACAGCCTGAAAGTTCCCGTAACCGCGGCTTATCGCAATGTCCTCACATAAGTCTACAGGATGCATGATATCATCCCTGTATGGAGGTGGTGTTACATGAATCATATCCCCCTCCATCCTGACCCAATGGCCGTAGCTATCAAGGAGAGAGGTGATCTCTTCCACCTTCAGACTCTCACCTATAACCCTTTCCGTATCGCTTATGGAAAGAGACGCATGTTCTGCGAATTCATAGGGTATACTGATACTCCTGCCGAACTCTGTATCGTAAGGGTATTCGACACTAACCATATCTATCTTTGCGCCTCTGTCATGGAGATTTACAGCAAGAATATTCAGTACCAACAGGACAAGCCTGATATTCAAACCGGTAACCTCTATGAATAGCTCACTATCCCCAACTTTAACCTCGCCAACTTCCCTGCTGTTAATAATAGGCGGGAATGAAAGGACACTGTCTTTGCTGTCAACCAGGATCGGATATTTCGGCATCCCTTTAAGAATCTCTCCATAAATCTGACCCTTGGGATGCTTCTCAAGAATTTCCTGAAGACTCATCTTTTCATCAAATCCGAGTGGGATAAATCTGATATCCTCCGGTCCAACAGCTTTATAATGAACAGGGAAATTTATCTTAGCGAGGTTGTATATGCCGATTGATATCCTCCTCCTCTTGCTTCCGAATATCTCGGATATCTTCTCCTGTGTCTGGATCATCTGTACCAGCATTTCTTCATCAACGGTAATACCTGTCGCAATAAAACCACCGG
>MHEI01000058.1:4512-8861 GCA_001805165.1 Nitrospirae bacterium RBG_16_43_11
AGAAGAATTCGTAATCACGCCACGCACCTGTCAGCTTCCCCTTAATCTGCCTTGCAATCCCCTCGCAGCACCAGAGATCAGGCCTGTTGCTGTCGCTTAACTCTATTTTAAGCTCATCTGTCCCTGCCTCATAACCTTTCAATTCACCCTTTACAAGCTGGAGGTGATGCTCAAGGTCATTAAGGGGAAAGGAGATGCCTATAAGGGATTCAAGGTCTTTCTTTTTTATGCTGATTGTCGGCAAATTATCTCCACTGTACCCGTTTCGTCCTGATCATATCAAGATCACCGGAGAACAGGTCTCTTATGTCATGAATATCCAACGCTACCATAGCCATCCTGTCGAGGCCGAGTCCCCATGCTATTACCGGAACGTTTACGCCGAGAGGTATGGTGACTTCAGGTCTGAAGATTCCTGCCCCGCCAAGCTCCATCCAACCGAGTTTAGGGTGTTTAACATGAAGCTCAACAGATGGCTCAGTGAACGGAAAGTATGCAGGCAGGAACTCTATCTCCTTTGCCTTAGCAATCTCTAACGCAAATAATTCAAGCAGCCCAAGCAGGGTGCGGAAATTAATATCGTCACCCAGGACTATACCTTCTATCTGAAAGAAGTCCTGTGCATGTGTTGCATCAACCTGCTCATACCTGAAACAGCGTGCTATAGAAAAATACTTGCCGGGTATCTTCGGATTGCCTGCAAGTGTCCTGGCAGAAACTGCTGTCCCCTGACTGCGCAGCATGAGCCGCTTTGCCTTTTCTATGTCAAAGTGATACTTCCAGCCGCGTGAACCTGTATCACCACCGGAGTAGTGTGCATCTGACACCCTCGATTTGAAAGGCTCTTCTATTTCCTTTGATGAAGCGGGTTCCTTTACATAATAGACATCATGGATATCCCTCGCAGGATGGAATTGAGGCATATAAAGGGCATCCATATTCCAGAACTCATTCTCAACAAGCCCCCCTCTCATCTCCTCAAACCCCATTGCAACGAATTTATACTTTACGTTATCAAGAAATTCCTTGTACGGATGCTTCCTGCCGGGGGTTATCCTTGGCGGAGGTAAACCAATATTGTATTTCCTGAATGACTTACCCTCCCATGAACCGTCTTTCAGCATCTGCGGGGTTAACTGAGAAATTTCCTCAACCGGTCTCCCCTTCTGTAATACCGCAGTATGGATATTGGTTCCCAGATCAGTCAGGGCATATGTACGGTCTGTCTTTTCATTTACCCTGAATATTCCCCTGGATTTCCCCCTCTTTCTGTGCAACCCTTCTATGACTGACTGCTCATTTTCTGATAAGTCAGTTAAACTAATCTCTCTTTTTTCTCTCACTATGCTTATCAATCGCTGGATATCCTCAAACCCGGATATAAGTGAACCATCGCCCATCTCTAAACGTCCACCTGCAGCAACCTTAATTATCCCCTTTTCTTTCAGGAGACCGACTGCAGAACTTATCTCAGCAGGCTCAATATCATCACGCCCTTTAACATCTGACATGGAATAATCAGGATTTGCCTTAATGGATTGGAATATCCGGAGTTCAGGTATCTTCAGATCAAAATACCTCTCGCCTGCTTCAGTCAGAACAACAGACCGTGCAACTGTCTCACCTGTAACTGATAGAATACCCTTGGCAAGCAGCCACCCAATGGCCATGTCCTTCTGAGACTGCTCTATTGACGCCTCTTTGATAAGGAGATTGTCGTCTACAGCCTTTCCTGCTTCAAAAACAAAGAGTATATTTATTTCCAGGGGGTGGAGGCTTTCAACCATGCTGTTCAAATCTTCTTGTATCATACGCTACGAACTTATCCTCTTCTTCATTTCCTCTATTGTCTTTTTATAGTCCTGAGTCCCGAACACTCCCGACCCTGACACAAACATATCAGCCCCGGCAGACGCAACTTCTGCAATATTATCCAGTTTTATCCCGCCGTCAACCTCAAGATATGCCTTTGAACCTATCTTATCAAGCATCCGTCTTGCCTCCCGAATCTTCTCCAGCGCAGAAGGAATGAACTTCTGACCGCTGAAACCGGGATTAACGGACATGATAAGCAGAAGGTCAACATATTCAAGGATGCACTCAGTCATAATAAGCGGTGATGAAGGGTTCAAAGATACACCTGCCTTCTTACCCTTCTCCTTTATCTGTTGAATCGTCCTGTGGAGATGAGTAGCTGCCTCGACATGCACAGTAATTATATCCGCACCGGCATCGGCAAATGCAGATACATAGTCATCAGGTCTGTCAATCATTAGATGAACATCAAGGGGTAAAGATGTTGCCTTCCTGACAGCTTCAACGATAAACGGTCCTATGGTGATATTGGGAACGAAATGCCCGTCCATTACATCTATATGGATCATATCAGCCCCTGCATCTTCAATCTTTCCAAGCTCATCACCAAGCCGCACAAAATCAGCAGACAGGATCGAAGGAGCTATCTTCATCTCATTGGCCATTCCCTTTCCTCCGTGAAGTTATATAAAAACATAACATACTTTTAAAGTCAATGAATCTGTTCGGCATTTCAATTTACCAATTTATTATATTGACCCTACCATAGGTTTTCTGTCATAATTTTCACTGGATAAACAGGGATGGTGGGCATTGATCATTGGCATAGGGATAGATATTGTCTCCGTAAGCCGTATTAAAGATGCAGAGAAAAGATGGGGGCGAAGATTCCTCGACAGGGTATTTACTGAGAGGGAAATTAAATATGCGATGCTTCATAAGTCTCCTCATTCACGCCTGGCTGCACGATTCGCAGCCAAAGAGGCAATGACCAAGGCAATGGGGACTGGTTTTACAGGAGGAATAACGTGGAAGGACATAGAGGTGCTCAACAAAGACAGCGGCAGACCTGAAATTATTCTTCACGGTAAGGTAAGAGAAATAGCGGAATCAATGGAGGTCAGGGGAATTCATCTGAGCATCTCACATGATGGAGATTATGCGGTTGCACAGGTAGTGGTGGAGGGTTAGCAACAAAAATTTATCTTATGTACATAGCCACTGCACAGGAAATGAATAATATAGACCGCAGGACGCGGGACGAGTACGGTATACCAACTATTCTCCTGATGGAAAATGCCGCTTCAGGAATTACCCGTACTGTAGTGGAAATGCTGGGCTCAGTCAGCAGGAAACGGGTAACAGTCATATGCGGCAAGGGGAATAATGGCGGAGACGGACTTGCTGCCGCAAGGCAATTGTACAATCGTGGGGCAAATGTATCCGTATATCTCCTTTCTGATATTACAGCATTTACAGCAGAAGCGGAAGTGAATCTGAATATTGCGTTGAAAACCGGTGTGGAAATTCACGGCAAAGGGACATATCACACGAACACATTGAGGTCGGCACTGAATCACAGCCATATGATTTTAGATGCCATGATCGGCACAGGTCTCTCTTCAACAGTCAAAGAAGAATATAAGGAAGTGATAGAACTTATTAATGATTCCAACAGACCGGTAGTTGCAGTTGATATTCCCACTGGAATCAATTCAGATACAGGTGAGGTCATGGGGACGGCAGTCAAGGCAACAACAACAGTAACGTTTGCCCTTCCAAAGAGGGGTCATATTCTCTATCCGGGATGCGACTATACGGGAAATCTCCAAATAGTTGATATATCCATACCAAAATCCGCTATTGAGAAAGAGGCAATATATTTAAACCTCCTCACAGAGGAGGATATGCAAAGCATCATCCCATCCCGGCAGACTGACACCCACAAAGGGACGAATGGACATGTGCTGGTAATCGCCGGCTCCATCGGTAAAGGCGGTGCAGCAGCAATGACTGCTTTATCCTGTCTCAGGTCAGGCTCAGGGCTTGTAACACTTGCAGTGCCGGAGAGTGTACAGCCGATAGCAGCCATGAAACTTACGGAGGTCATGACACATCCCCTTGCCGAGACTGATGAGAAGTCAATCGCAGCTTCTGCTGTACACATGATACTGGAACTATCCAGGGACAAGCAAGTCGTTGCAATAGGACCAGGGCTCACAACGCACAAGGAAACGGTGTCAGTAGTAAAGAGTCTGGTAAAAGAAACCGGCATACCCATGGTAATTGATGCAGATGCTATAAATGCGCTTGCAGACTCACCAGGACTACTCAAGGAGAGGAAGTCTCCCACTATACTTACCCCTCATCCGGGTGAGATGGGCAGACTTACCGGAAAGAGTACAGCAGAAGTTCAGAAGGATCGTATCGGGGTTGCCCGGTGTTTTGCTATGGAGCATGGCGTATACATCGTGTTAAAAGGGGCACATACTGTAATTGCTGAACCCTCCGGAGCAGTGCATATCTCCGCCACC